>NZ_DINY01000057.1:0-34840 GCF_002426075.1 Empedobacter sp. UBA5528
TCTAAAAACTCAAATTATTTAATATGCACAACGGGTTAACTATAATAAATTATTTTACACTAAAAGTCCAGAGAGTAAAAATCGTTATGAATTTCAAAATGAATATAAAATATCTAAAAAATTGAAAGATAATTGGTATTTATTGGAACGAATTGAGTAATACAATTTCAAAATTTATTGCTTAAACTGTATCTTTGCATCGATTTTAAAGAAGCAAATGTCCAATTATTTTCAATATTTTAAACATCCAATTACTACGTACGAACTTCCCAAAAAGTTTGATTATCCATTTTATTATGAACCTACTGAAATTGCGAAGCAAGCATGTAGAGAGCTACAAGAATACTTGGAAAATCAAACCGATTTTGAACATAATTTTGGTTTAGAAAATGACCAATCTTCCACTCCAATTGGTAAAATGTTTGGTGTTTTAGTTGTTCGAAATCAAAAGAATGAAGTAGGATATTTAGCGGCAGTTTCAGGTAAATTGGCTAATACTAATCAACACAAATTTTTTGTTCCACCTATTTTTGATATGTTGAATAAAAATGGTTTTTTCTTAGAACAAGAAGAACGTTTGAATGAAATCAATCGTATTTTAGAATCATTAGAAAATGATCAAAACTATCTACAACTTAAAGAAGATTTTCTTCAATTTGAAATCAATTCTAAATTAAAAATTGAAGAAGGAAAACAACTTTTAAAATCAAATAAAAAAGACCGAAAATCTCAACGCGAAACAATTTCATCAACTTTATCTGAAGAAGAAATTCAATTTTTTGAAGAAGATTTAGTAAAACAAAGCTTACGAGATAAACATGAATTTAGAGTTTTGAGTGAAAAACTTGATGCTGAAAAACAACTTTTATTAAACAAAATAAATGTTTTTGAGAATGAAATCAATTCTTTAAAAGAAGAACGAAAAATAAAATCTAATTCTCTTCAAAATCAATTATTTAATCAATATCAATTCTTAAATAAGTTTAAGCAAGAAAAAGGATTATTAGAGATTTTTTCGAACACTGTTTTTCAACAACCTCCAGCTGCTGCAGGAGAATGTGCTGCACCCAAATTATTGCAATATGCGTTTCAAAATGATTTAGAACCAATTTGTATGGCTGAGTTTTGGTGGGGAGATTCGCCTAAGTCTGAAGTTAGAAAACATGGACAATTTTATCCAGCTTGTACAGGAAAATGTGAGCCTATTTTAGGACATATGTTGGATGGAATTGAACTAAATGAAAACTTATTGTTGAAGCAAAATTCAACTGTTGAAGAATTAGAAATTTTATATCAAGATGATGATCTGGTTGTTATCAATAAGCCAGAAGAGTTTCTATCGGTTCCAGGAATTGAGATTAAAGATTCGGTTTATCTTAGAATTAAACATCAATTTCCGTTGGCTACAGGTCCGATTATTGTTCATCGTTTGGATATGTCAACTTCTGGAATTCTTGTTTTAGCTTTAAATAAAGAGAGTCATAAACTTCTTCAACAACAATTTATTAAACGTAAAGTTAATAAACGCTATATTGCCCTTTTAGATGGAAATATTGAGCACGATAATGGTTTTATAGATTTGCCTTTGCGTGTCGATTTGGACGATAGACCACGACAAATGGTTTCTTATGAACATGGAAAAATGGCGCAGACAAAATATGAAGTCATTGCAAGAAAGGACAATAAAACGCTTGTCTATTTTTATCCGATTACTGGTCGTACACATCAATTGCGCATGCATGCTTCGCATCGTTTGGGACTAAATGCACCAATTATTGGCGATGATTTATATGGAAAAAAAGCAAATCGTTTGCATTTACATGCTGAATCTTTGGAATTTACTCATCCAAAAACGAAAGAATTGATGAAATTTCAGGTAGAACCAAATTTTAATCTCTAATTTTGCGAAAGAATACAAAAAATGGAAAATAAAGATTTGACAATACGAGAAGTGATTTATCGCGATATGGATACGTTGATTATGGCAAAATTGAAAAACGGATCTAACATTTCGATTGATGATTTGATTGATATTTCTTCTTATTTAGCAGCAAGTTTGTTCCGTGAACGTTGGAAACAAAAAGGTGAGTTGAGCGAAGAGGAAGTGAATATCGTTTTAGGAAATTTAGGTGATTTTTGCAACGAACATTTTGGTGAATATTTTACGCAACAAGATTTTGATAAAATTGTAAAAATTTCTCAATTACTATTACAAAAACCTACGTTTGATAACGATTCGAAAGAGTTTTTTGATGAAATATTGAAAAAATAGAGAAAAAACTAAGCATAAAAAAACCACTTCATTAGAAGTGGTTTTTTGTTATATCTAAAATTGATTAATCAATTACTTTTCCAATTAAATCAAATTCGTAAGCTTCGATAATCTCTACATTTACAAAATCACCAACTGGTAAATAGGTATCAATTGCAGAAATCAGTACTTCGTTATCAACGTCTGGTGAATCATATTCTGTACGTCCAATAAAATTCTCACCTTCTTTGCGATCAATCATTACTCTAAATTGTTTTCCAATTTTTTCTTGATTCAAATCGTACGAAATCTGAGATTGAATTTCCATAATTTCTTCAACACGTTGTTGTTTCACTTCTTCAGGAACATCATCTTCCAAATTATAGGCATGTGTATTTTCTTCATGAGAATAAGTAAAACATCCCAAACGATCAAATTTTTGCTCTTGTACCCACGCTTTCATTTCTTGGAAATCCTCTTCCGTTTCACCTGGATAACCACAAATCAACGTTGTACGAATCGCCATATCAGGAACTTTTGTACGCATTGCATCTAACAAAGCATTCGTTTTTTCGTGTGTTGTTCCACGACGCATAGATTTTAATAATTTCGTCGAAATATGTTGTAACGGAATATCGATATAATTACAAACTTTTGGTTCTTCACGAATTACATCCAAAACATCTTCTGGGAAACCAGCTGGAAATGCATAATGCAAACGAATCCATTCGATTCCTTCAATTTTAACTAATTCTTTTAATAAGGTCGCTAATTCACGTTTTTTATAAATATCTAATCCATAATACGTTAAATCTTGCGCAATCAAAATCAATTCTTTCGTTCCATTTTTCGCCAATTTAGTAGCTTCTGTAACTAAATCTTCGATTGGACGAGAAACATTTCCTCCACGCATCAAAGGAATTGCACAGAAAGAACAAGGACGATCACAACCTTCAGCAATTTTAAGATATGCATAATGACGAGGAGTTGTTGTTAAACGTTCTCCAACCAATTCGTGCTTATAATCTGCACCCAATGCTTTTAATAAAAGTGGTAATTCTCGCGTACCAAAATATTGGTCAACATTTGGAATTTGCTCAATTAAATCTGGTTTGTATCGCTCTGACAAACATCCTGTCACGAAAACTTTTTCCACCAAACCATCTTCCTTACGTTGCACGTAATCTAAAATTGTATCAACACTTTCCTCCTTTGCATTATCAATGAAACCACAAGTATTAATCACCACAATTTCCCCAGATTGCTCATGTACAACCTCTTTCCCATTGGCTTTCAGCTGTCCCATTAACACCTCAGAATCGTATACATTTTTAGAACATCCTAACGTAATTACATTAATTTTCTTTTTTCCAGTCGATTTTGTACGCATTACTCTAATTTAAGTCTGCAAAATTACGAAATATTTGAGAGAACTGACCGAAAAGATTGAATGGAACAAGTATAAATAGCTAAAATAAAAATTTTTAAACCTAAATAACTTTAAAGAGAATAGATTTCTAAACAACTAACTATTTTAGAAAATTAATCAATTATTACGATATTCTACTTGAAATCTATTTAATAAATATATTTTAACGAATTGATTAACAAAATATAACAAGTCATTTATAGTTTAATTTCAACAATAAATGTTAAATTTGAGCTAATTAGTATTTTAAGTTAGATGTCAAAGCAATGCTTTGAAATTAAGAAGGTCAAGATTTCTCTTGACCTTTATTTTTTATATTTAATCGATATGATAATGACTCGGAAAAGCCTTTTTAGGATTCTGTTTGAGAATATTCAACCTGAATTGACTTTCTAAAAATCCATAACCATAATTGAAAAATTGAATTAAAGTTGTTTGAATCGATAATAAACCAACTACCGCAGATTTAAAACGAATAGTTGAGAAAATAAAAATCAAAAACATGTAAATTAACCACAAAACAAATGGGGTTTGAAGAATAAATCGATGTTTTGGAAGAATAAAACTCAACAATAAAAATAAAAATGCAACTAAAGTTCCGACAAAAAATAAGCTTGGAAACCAAAAAGTTGGTTTGATATAATTTGGATGACGTTGATTAAGAATTGGGCGTGCAACTCCAAATTGATAAACTTGTTTCGCAAATTTCTTTAACGAAGTTCTACGTTTATGTATCACTTTCGAATCTTGAAATAATCGCGTTTCAAAATCATTTTCCCACAAACGCATTGATAAATCTGGATCTTCTCCAACACGTAAATCAGCAAATCCACCCGTTTTTTTGTACGCTTTTCGAGAAATTCCCATATTAAAACTACGTGGCTGAAATTTACCAATTTGCTTTTTTCCTCCACGTATTCCTCCTGTTGTTAAGAAAGAAGTCATCGAAAAAGTAATTGCTTTTTGCAAATCTGTAAACGAGTCATCTGCATCATCTGGTCCGCCAAAAGCGTCAACAAAATTAGTTGTCAATTCTTTTTTAACCGATTCAATATAAGTCGAAGGAATAATCGTGTCAGAATCTAAGAAAATGAAATAATTTCCATTCGCTTTTTCCATTCCATAATTTCTTGATTTTCCTGGTCCTGAATTTGTTTTGTAATAATAATGAAGATCTAATTGAGTTTCAAATTTAGCACAAACCGCATCCAATTTATTTTTAGAACCATCATCTACAATAATAATTTCGAATGATTTATCCGTTTGTTTTGTTAAACTTGACAATAATTCTGTCAATTCATCTTGACGTTCATAAACGGCAATAATTATCGAAAGTTTTAAATCTTCTTTTTCCAAAATAAATTATTGATTGAATGATTCTTTCAATTCTAAAGTTACTTTCTGGATTTCGTTCAAATCCTTAAAATGATTCGTTTTGAAAGTAGATTTTGATTGATTCAATTCATGAACAATAGCCAAAATTGTATCCAATGGACTTTGCTCCTCTCCTTTCGAAGTTTCGTCAAAATTAATTCCAACCAAAGAAACTTCTTCAATCATTCCGAACAACCATTCTTCTAAAAAAGTATTCAAATCTATCGAATCAATTTTATGATTTGCCCATTGATTTTGTTTCGCTTTTTCAGCTAAATCTGTATTCGACCAAAAACAAATTACCTCTAAATTAGAGCCATCTTCGTACTCAAATTCTTCCGAATACGAAATAGCAAAACCTTCTTCAGAAGTTAAAAGATATACTTTTTGATCTTGACAAATTTCTTTTATAAATTGACTCACTTCTTTTAATTTTGATTTTTAGTTTTTTTACTTCCTTCGTACATTTCGTATTGTAAAAAGTCGCATTCTAACTTACCGTTAAACACTTTTACCTTTTTCGAAGGACGTAAACCGACATATTTTTTGGCTTGTAAATCTGATGTGATAAACCACGCCAATGTATTTGGATAACTCGATTTTAATGTGTCTCCAATTTGTTTATAAAATTCTTGGTTATTGTTTTCAATACGCTCATCATAAGGCGGATTGAACACCAATAAAACTGGGAACAATTCCTTTTTAGATGTAAAGAAATCTTGATTTCTCACTTCAATGAAATCTTCTAAATCAGCAGATTTTATATTCATCTGCGCGATTTTTACCATCATTGGAGAAATTTCGTAACCTACAATTTTATATTCTGATTCCTTGATTCGATTTAAACGCGTATTACGAATTTGTGTAAACAATGTTTCGTCATAATCTGGCCAGTTCTGAAATGCAAAATGCTTACGATGAATTTGTGGCGGAATATTATTTGCAATCATCGCCGCTTCAATCAACATTGTTCCTGAACCACACATTGGATCAAGGTAATTTCCTTTTCCATCATAACCTGCTTGCAACAACAAACCTGCTGCTAAAACCTCGTTAATTGGAGCTGGACCAGTTTCTTCACGATAACCACGTTTGTGCAAAGATTCTCCCGAAGAATCTAACGACAACGTAATTTTATCGTGTGAAATATGTAAGTTGAAACGTACATCTGGAAAATCTTTATCAATGCTTGGACGACGACCATTTTTTTCTTTGAATCGATCTACAATAGCATCTTTCACTTTAAGCGCTGCGTAATGCGAATGCGTAAAATAATCTGAATGAACAGTTGGATCAATCATAAAAGTTTGATCGACATTTAGATAATTTTCCCAATGGAATTTTTTGAATTTCTCGTACAATTGATGATCATTTTTCGCAGAAAACGAAAGAATTGGCTTCTGTATACGAAGTGCCGTACGCAAGCTATAATTTGCTTTGTACATAAAACCTAAATCGCCATTAAATTCAACCATTCGGTTTTGAATTTTAACATCTGCCGCACCCAACGCTTTTAATTCTTGCGCTAATATTTCTTCGAAACCAAAAAAGGTTTTCGCAATCATTCTGAAATTTTCCAAGGAAATAAAATTTTTACAAAAGTACGGGAAATAAAGGAAATTGAGAAAGGAATAATTGTTTTTCGATATTCTAAACTAATTTATATCTTAACAAAAAATATTTCATGGATCAAGAAACTAAATATGAAAAAATATTGGTTCGATATTATAGTAAGGTTTTAGAAGAAGAAATAGTTGAAACACTTTGGACAGAAACCATAGACAAAGAAAAAGGATTATATAAAATTGAAAATATTCCGTTCTATGGTCCATGTTTTTCAAGTGACGATATAGTATTTGCTGAATATGATAACGATGAAGAATGTTTGACTTTTAGAAAAGTAATTGAATTTTCTGGAAATTCGACAGTTCAAGTTATAATAATGAATGATGAAATTAATAGAGATGATATTAGAAATATTTTCAAGAATTTGAATTGTGAAAGTGAAGCGCTGAATGAAAAATACTTTGTTCTAGAAATTCCTTTAAAAATAAATTATAAATCTGTTTTTGATAAATTAATCGAATTACAAGAAAATGAATTTATTGCTTTTGCAGAACCTGTTTTATCAGAAAAACATCGTGATGAAACCAGATAATAATCTTAATAATATTTCTTAATTTCTATATTTTCCTTCATCGACATTCTTCGTACCTTTCGGCTATTAAAGTTTAATTTTTTAGAATTCGATATAAAATGGAAAAAATCACAGATCGTCTTTCAGCTTTGAGAGAGGTTATGAAACAAAATGGAGTTAGCGCAACAATTATTCCTGGAACAGATCCGCACGGAAGCGAATATTTACCAAATCGTTGGAAAGAGCGTACATGGATTTCAGGTTTCAATGGATCGGCTGGAACTGCAGTTGTAACATTAGAAAAAGCGGCTGTTTGGACGGATTCGAGATATTTTATTCAGGCAGAAGATCAATTAAAAGACACGACTTTTGAGTTGATGAAAATGAGAATGCCAGAAACTCCTTCTATCAACGAATGGATTATTTCTCAATTAAAAGAAGGAGAAGTTGTTGGTCTTAATCCGCAAATGTTTGCGCACAATGCTTTTGCAGAAAATTATAACGAGTTTTCATTCAATCAACTTTCAGTTAAAAATATTGATTTAATTGATTTAGCTTGGCAAGATCGTCCTGCTTTACCAGAGAATCCATTCTATATTTATGATGTAAAATTTGCTGGAAAATCTGCTTCAGAAAAAATTTCGGAAGTGCGCAATGAGATGAAAAAAGCAAATACCAATGTATATATCATGAATTCGTTGGATGAAATTGCGTGGTTATTTAATATTCGTGGAAATGATGTTAACTATAATCCATTGACAATTTCATATGCCGCTGTGGATACAGAAAATGCGTATTTATTTATAGATGAAGCAAAAGTAACTCCAGAAACAAAAACTGCTTTAGCAAATGAAGGAATTACAATTCAACCTTATTTAGCGGTTTACAATTATTTAAAGAAACAAAACGAAAAATCGCATGTATTGGTAGATGGAAATCGAGTTAATCAATCGTTATACGAAGCAATTTCTACTTCTTCAACTATTAATTTAATTGCTTCTCCAGTAACAAATCTAAAATCTGTTAAAAACGAAATCGAACAAGAAGGCTTCAGAAATGCAATGGTAAAAGATGGTGTTGCATTGACGAAATTTTTCATGTGGTTAGAAGAAAATATCGAAAATAACATTAATGAAGTTACAGTTGATGAGCAATTGAAATTTTTCCGTTTACAACAGGAAAATTGTAAAGGTGTAAGCTTCGGAACAATCTGTGGATACGCTGATCACGGTGCAATGAACCACTACTCTGCTTCACCTGAAACTGCTTATACATTAGGACGAAAAGAAATGTTGCTAATTGATTCTGGAGCTCAGTTTTTGGAAGGAACAACAGACATTACGCGTACATTGATGTTAGGAGAACCAACGACACAACAAAAAACAGATTATACCTTAGTTCTTAAAGGAAATATTGGTTTATCGCAAGCTATTTTTCCTATTAATTCTCGTGGTTCTTTGTTAGATGTTTTGTCGCGTAAAGCGCTTTGGGAAAACGGTTTCAATTACGGACACGGAACTGGACACGGTGTTGGTCATTTCTTATGTGTGCACGAAGGGCCGCAAAGTATTCGTTTAGAAGAAAATTTAACGCCACTTAAAGCTGGAATGGTACTTTCTAACGAGCCAGGTTTGTATCGCGATGGTGAATACGGAATTAGAATAGAGAATTTAATGATTGTTCAACCAGCGATGTCAACTCAATTTGGTGATTTCTTGAAGTTTGAGATTATTACAGTTTTCCCAATTGAGAAAAATTTGATTGATGTTAATTTAATGACAAACGAAGAAATTGCATGGTTGAATAATTATCATCAATTTGTTTTCGAGAAAATTTCTCCATTCTTAGATGAGAAAGAAACAACTTGGTTAAAAGAAAAATGTGAGGCTATTTCTAAGTAAATTTAATTTCAACAAAAAGTCATTCTAAATTCGTTTCAGAATCAGACATAAAAAAATAAGAAACTGAAAATAAATTCAGCTAGACAAAAAAATCCTATTCGAAAGTGAATAGGATTTTTTATTTCCCATAAAATTTGTATTATTGCAACATATTTGCATTAAGAAATGAAAAGACGAAATACACCAACCAAACAAGCGGTTATTGATTTGTTCAATTCGTGTACGACTGCATTAAATCAGGAACAAATTGAAACACAATTGCAAGGAAAAATGGACAGAGCAACGATTTATCGTATTCTGAATAATTTTTGCGAAGACGGAATGATGCATAAAGTTGTGGGAGATGACGGCGTAAATTATTTTGCGATGTGCAAAACCTGTTGTGAACATACACACCACCACCACGATCATTTTCATTTTCGTTGCACAACTTGTAATCAACTTATTTGTTTGAAAGAAGAAATAAAAATTAATTTACCCGAAGGATTTTCGATGCAAGATTGCAATTGCGTCATCACAGGAACTTGCTCAAATTGCCAATAATAACAACAATGGATTTACAATGGTTTGTAAAATGGTTTAACTCGCCATATTATCATATTTTATACAACAACAGAAGCTTAACAGAAGCGGAAGATTTTATTCAAAAAATCACGAAATATTTACAACTTCCACAGTACGCAAAAGTGTTAGATTTAGCTTGTGGAAAGGGACGACATGCTATTACATTAAATAAATTAGGTTTTGATGTTTTGGGAATCGATTTATCTGAAGAAAGTATCAAGTACGCTAAACAATTTGAAAATGAATATTTAAAATTTGAAAAACATGATATGCGCGAAGTTTATCATCCAAACGAATTTGACGCGGTTTTCAATCTTTTTACAAGTTTTGGTTATTTTGAAAATTATGAAGATAATTTTAAAGTTTTTGAAACTGTAAAACAACAAATAAAATCACATGGAATCTTTGTTTTAGATTATCTGAATGCAGAAAAAGTAGTTTCGACAATGATTCCTTATGAGGAAAAGCTGATTGATGGAATTTTATTCAAAATCACAAAATCTGTCGAAAATGGTTTTATCAAAAAAGAAATTGATTTCACAGATAAAGGCGAAATATTTCATTTTGAAGAGTTTGTTCGTTTAATTTATTTCAACGATTTCAAAAAAATATACGAAACGGAAGGTTTTATTTTAGATAAAGTATTTGGAAATTATAATCTTGATGCTTTTGATGAACAAACTTCTGACCGATTAATTCTAGTTTTAAACAAATGAAAGAAAGTTTAATCTTAATTTCAAGTGTGTTAATAGGAGTTTAATTTTCTCGAATATTACTCAAAAATAAACACAACTCAAAACTGCTACTAACCTTTAGTGGTGCGTATTTTTTGGCGATGACCGTTTTAGAAATTTTGCCACAAGTCTATGGACATCCATCCGAAAATCATAGCCATCATTCTATTGGATTGTTTGTTTTATTAGGTGTTGTTGTACAATATATTTTAGAAACGATCAGTAAAGGCGTTGAACACGGACATATTCATTTACACAAAAAAGAGCAATTTCCTTTCGGAATTTTTGGCGGATTATTTTTACACTCGATTATCGAAGGAATTCCTGTTGCAAATGCAGAATCTCACAATTTTATGTGGGCAATTTTTGTTCATAATATTCCAGTTTCAATGATTTTGTTTAGCGCATTATGTCAACATACAGAATCTAACGCAAAGCGTTTTTTGTTTATGACCTTGTTTGCTTTAGCTGCTCCAATGGGGTATTTCTTAGGAAAACATACCATTATTTCTAATTATTCTTTGGAAATGAGTGCAATTGTTTCAGGAATATTTTTACACATTTCTACAGTAATCTTATTTGAAAGTAATGAAGGACATAAATTTAATTTGAAGAAGTTTGGTTCTATTTTAGTCGGTTTTATTCTCGCTTATTTAACCGTTTCAATGCATGTACATTCTCATTAATATATAAAAGCAACTTATTAAAAGTTGCTTTTTTTATTTTTAATAATCACTATATTTATTTAAATAAAGTTTAAAATGAATAAATTAAGCCAATATATTCTACTATTAATAATTATCACAAGTTGTCACAATTCCTTTGATGGTAAAGCTAATAATGCTTTACAAGGAAATTGGATAAAAGAATATTATCCTGAAGAAACTATGATAGATGAAGATTTACCTCCTCCTGATTTTTTTTTCAAACCTAATGTTTTATACACTTTTCAAAATGATACATTGTTTGACGCTAATCAATTTCACAATTATAATAAAAAAACAAAAAAAAATAATTATTTAGGTTATAAGACAAAATTCATTATTAAAGATTCCATTATTTATTGGTACAATACACTAACAAAACAAGATATCGAGTATGGTGAAATAAAGAAATTTACAAATGATACTATTTACTTCGAAAACTTTATGCTTGTTAAAGAAAAAGCACAACAAGTTTATCAAAACAAATTTGATGCAATAATCGTTACAAGTAGTGGTTGTTATGGAACT
This sequence comes from Empedobacter sp. UBA5528, assembly GCF_002426075.1. Taxonomy (NCBI): domain Bacteria; kingdom Pseudomonadati; phylum Bacteroidota; class Flavobacteriia; order Flavobacteriales; family Weeksellaceae; genus Empedobacter; species Empedobacter sp. UBA5528. The sequence continues at coordinate 11,623 of NZ_DINY01000057.1, forward strand.
TGTCCTATTTATAATTATCGAATAGAGGCTGATGGGACTTTTATATATGATGGTGAAAAATTTACAAATATAGAAGGTCTTTACAAAGGCAAAATTAATAAGGAATATTTTAATTACTTTAAAAAAATATTAAATCAGATTGATATTAAGAATTTACCAAATAAATATGAAAGGCTTGCAACAGATGGTAATTACGAAGAATTAGTCTTTGTAAAAGACGAAAAAGTAATCAAGAAAATTTCATTCTATTTAAATGATGGACCACCGAAAGTTAAACAATTATTAGATATTTTACGATTGATGGATTATTATTTGGAAGATAAAAAACCGTATCAATCTCAAAATTATTTTTCAATTCAAAACCCTCTTTATTTTTATAAAACAGAAAATGGAGAAGATTTTAGTAATTATCAGATGTTCTATTTATGGACAGAATTGATGAAACATCAAACAAATCCATTTAAATTTACATCTAAAACTATAAAAATAAACAATTTTAGACCTAATTATTATTGGAATTCTGAGCACAAATATTTTAACCCAAAAAGTTTAGAATCATTGGAAACGGATCATCAACGCTTTCAAATAAAGTTTAAAAATGAACCAATACAATATTATGATTTGGGTTATAATTTTTTAGAGAATAATAACTATTATACAAATTAAAAAAAAGTTCAAAATTTGAACTTTTTTTTTAATTATAACATTTTTCGATGATCTAAAACAAGAATTTCTCCATTCGAAACAAATTTCCATTTTTGATCTTTTTTACATTCATTTTTTGGTGTCGAAGATTTAATATTAAATTCGACTTCTTTGTTTTTCATCAAAATTGAAGTATGATAATCGCATTCACCAATTTTTACATTTGTCGATACATTATCATTTGCCAATAAATCCGTTTCTGGAATAGATTTTATTGCTTCATTAATAATATTCAAATCTAATTCATTGTAAATCAAATCAAAATTATCTGTAACTAAATTTGTCGATAATCGAAATGAATTTGCCTCAACATCAGTACGAATCGCTGTATTTTTAGTATTCAAATCTAATTCTTCGATACGTTTTGGACAATCCAAATAATCTGGAATTTTCTGAGCTTGCTTACTTTGTAAATCTTTCTGAAAAGCTGTAAGTTCAGAAAATAATTGTTTTTTTTCGGGTGAAGCTTCTTTAAATTCTGTTGTTTCTGTTAATTCTTGTTGAGTGAGCTTTTTAATTTCAGGTTTATTTTCTGAACAATTAAATAAAAGAATTAAAGTAAAAAATGAGTAAAAATAATGTTTCATAAGCAAGAATATTTGGTTCTACTAATTTATGAAACATTATTCTCAATTTCAATTATTTAACGTTCTGAATTATAAATTTAATATAAATGATAAATTGAGAAATATTAATTAAGATTATTTATATTTTTCTAAATCTAACCCAAGAATATCTCCAACTTTAGAAAATTCTTCATTTACCTTTGCATTCAAAACAAGTTGTTCATTTGTAATTGGATGATTAAACACTAGTTCATGCGCGTGAAGCATCATTCCTTTCAATCCAAAATTCTCTAACCACAATTTATTTTGCTTGTTACATCCATGCGGACGACTTCCCAAAATTGGATGAAAAATATGACGAAAATGCTTACGCAACTGATGCATACGACCAGTTTCGGGAATTGCTTCTACCAAACAATAACGTGAAGTCGGATGATTGTTATATTCTAAATCAATTTCTGCCGTTTGTAAACGATGAAAATAGGTAATTGCATTTTGCTTTACACCATCATCATTCGTCAAATCATAGTCTATCGTCATTTCTTCTGGCGACCAACCACGCAAAATAGCCAAGTATTTTTTCTCAACTTCGCGTGTTGCAAAACGATCATTCATAATTTTTAAACTTTCTTTATCTAAAGCAAAAAGCAAAACTCCTGACGTTTTACGATCCAAACGATGAATGGGATAAACATGTTGTCCACCAATTTGATTGCGTAATTCCTGAACCGCAAAAACAGACGCATCACGCGCATAAAAAGATTTATGAACCAACAATCCACTTGGTTTGTTAATGGCAATAATATATTCGTCTTGATAAAGAATTTCTAACATTTGGCAAAAATAGAAAGTTATTTTCGGTTAGAAAATAGAACAGTATTATATTTATTGCTTAATAAAATTGAATGAAAAAAGGATTGATTATTGGAAAAGGTTGGTTGGGATCAAGATTAGAAAAGTATTTAGAAAAGCAATTTTTGATTGAAACTACGAAACGAATTTCGGATGCAGAAAATTGTTTTTCAATCGATTTTGATCATTACAAATCTGAAAAAATTAAACACAATTATGATTTTGTTATTGTGACAATTCCATTTGGAAGAAGAAATAATTTAGACGATTTACAGAAAAGATTTCAGCATTTAATTGACTTTTTAGGAGATTATAATAATCAACTTATTCTGCTTAGTTCAACAGCAATTTATTCTGAAAATAATGAAATTATTTTTGAAAATCCAATTGAAACTATTCATTTAAATAATCCTTATTATTCAATTGAAAATCAATTAAAAGAAAAATATAATCAATTAATCATTTTACGTTTAGGCGGACTAATGGGAAACGATAGATTTCTTTCTAAATATTTAACTTTAGAACATTCTAATCTATCTCAAATGGTCAATCATATACATTATCTAGATGTTTGTCAAGTGATCGAAAAAATAATTCATATAAATAAAAATTCATCAATTTATAATATCGTTTCACCAGAACATCCTACTAAAGAAGAAGTGTTAGAATATCAATTAAATAAGAAAATTATTTCCTCTATAAGTCGTGAAGGAAAAATAATTTCAAGTCAAAAAATACAAGATGAATTTAATTATGAATTTCTTTACCCAAACCCAGTTTACTTTAAGGAAAATTAATTTCTTCTCTTTCGTTCTTTCGATTTAAATACAAAATAAAATGTTATCACTGATATAACAGTAATTAATATTGTGTCCCAATTTTCTTTGAATAAAGTCGTGATATTTTCCATTCTTGATGTTTATAAAGTTTAAAATTATAAAAAAAGCTGCTCTTACGAACAGCTTTTTAGGAATTTATCTTAAATCTATTTGATTAAGCGTGAATTGGACGATTGTCTGTAGCAGCTAAAGCAGCTTCTTTGATCGCTTCTGAGAATGTTGGGTGAGCATGAGACATTCTTGTTAAATCTTCTGCAGATGCACGGAATTCCATTGCTACAACTCCTTCTGCAATTAAATCAGCAGCACGAGCACCAATAATATGCATTCCTAAGATTTCGTCTGTGTTTTTATCAGCTAAAATTTTAGCAAAACCGTCTGTATCCATAGATGCACGAGCACGTCCTAAAGCTTTGAAAGGGAAAGAACCAACTTTGTACTCTACTCCTTCTTCTTTTAATTGCTCTTCTGTTTTACCAACTCCTGCAACTTCTGGCCAAGTATAAACAACACCAGGAATTAAGTTATAGTTGATATGAGGTTTTTGACCTGCTAATTGCTCAGCAACTAAAACACCTTCTTCTTCTGCTTTATGTGCTAACATTGCACCAGCAACAACGTCACCAATCGCATAAATGTTAGAAACATTAGTTTGTAAGTGATCGTTTGTTTTGATACGACCTCTTTCGTCAACCTCTACTCCTACGTTTTCTAAACCTAAAGATCCTGTGAAAGCACGACGACCAACAGCTACTAAAGCGTAATCTCCGTTAATTTCGATTTCTTCTCCTTTTTTAGAAGTTGCTTTTAATGTAACATCATTTCCGTTATTTACAACAGAAGTTACACCAGTTGAAGTGTGGAATTTCATTCCTTGTTTTTTCAATACTTTTGTCAACTCTTTAGACAAAGCACCATCCATTCCTGGAATAACACGGTCTGCATATTCTACAACAGTTACTTGAGAACCCAAACGTAAGTAAACAGATCCTAACTCTAATCCGATAACACCACCACCGATAACGATTAAGTGTTTTGGAACTTCAGATAAAGCTAATGCTTCTGTAGAAGTGATGATACGAGTTTTATCTGTTGGTGCAAATGGTAATTCAGATGAAACTGATCCAGTTGCAATAATTGTATTTTTAGCTTCAATTTCTTGAGTAGAACCGTCTTTAGCTGTAACTACAATATGAGTTGCATCTTTAAAAGCACCAGTACCTTCTAACACATCAATGTTATTTTTACTCATCAAGTATTTGATACCAGCTACGTTAGTATCTACAACACCTGCTTTTCGAGCAATCATTTGAGTGAAGTTTACTTTTGGAGCATCGATTTCGATTCCGTGCTCTTTAAAGTGATTTACAGCATCGTAATAGTGGTGAGAAGAATCTAATAAAGCTTTTGATGGAATACATCCTACATTAAGACATGTACCTCCTAAACTTTCTTTCTCGATAATTGCTGTTTTAAATCCTAATTGCGCTGCGCGAATAGCTGCAACATATCCTCCAGGTCCAGCACCAATTACGGCTACATCATAAGAACTCATATAGTTTTATTTTGATTTATTATTATAATTAATTTAAACTCTACAAATATAACCAATATCGAATAGATTTTCGTTATAAAATTGTAATGAATTTTGTTAGGAAATTGGGAAAAATAAGCTATTCTTTAATATCTGATTTGATAAAGTTTAAAATTTCATCTTCTGTGCACAATTCATAATCTGGCTCAATTCCATATGGATAAATGTTCTTTTTAGCATCCATCATATATCCAGCTGTTAAATTAAGCATATCGCCATTAGACAATTTTGTATTCGTATTCATAGTAGCTGCTCCCATCGTTTTCTTACCTAGAACTTTCACATTCGAAAGTGATTTTAACGTAATTAATGTAGCTTCGCCCGCACTACTTGTCCTATGATTAATCAAAACATAAATTTTCCTTGGATGAATTGTATTTATTATCGGATAATTAATATATCCTTTTGATAAATTATTAACTCCATTAAAAAAACATCCATCTTTTTTTGACCAAGGAATATCATCATTATTAATTTTAGAATATCCTAATACATTATCTTCAAAAAATGGTAATAAAGATGTTATCATTACCCAATTAGAACCTCCCGTATTATCTCTCAAATCGATAATCCAATAATTAGAATTTGCTTGTTCAGAAATAATTTTCAGATTATTGAAAATATAGTCTTTATCACTTATTGTTTTATTGTACCCATGACGCTTAATCCTAATATACGCAACGTCAGGAATTTTAGTTAACTTATTATTATCTTCTACTTTTAACAAACAAGCGCTATCAACTTTTGCTTTCGGAAAACGACCTGTTAATAACACTTTATCTTTCAACTTTTGCTTTCGGAAAACGACCTGTTAATAACACTTTATCTTTCGTAAGATAATGTGTATGATTATTTCCTAATAAAGTAATTGCCTCTACAATCGCCGAATCTTTCGATATTTTAGTTTTCTCGATTACTTTTTTCTCCAAATTCTCCCAATCAATTTTATCTCTATCGATAAAGCCTTTTTTCATGACAGAAAATAATTCTTCATAATCAGATGGAATCTCTGAAACTGATGATTCACTAACGATCTTTTCTTTACAACCAAATGTAAAAAGGATCAAAAAAATAAAAGAAAATTTATTTATCCTCATTGTTCTCTAAATTCATATTATGAAATTTAAAGATAAATGATTTTTAAATACTATAAACTTTTTCCTCTAAAATACCGGATTCAATTTCAATTGGTTGTTCGCTCTGTCTAAAAATTCGGGCCGATAATTTTCCTTTCAATTCCACTACTCCATTTTCTACACGAAGCCAACTTCCTTCTCTCAATCCAACGACAACTTGATGATTAAACTTGTGAAATTCATTGATACGAGTTTCTCTTGTTTCACCTTTATGTGTAGAATTTGGATCAGGATCCAAATAATGCGGATTAATATTAAAAGGTAAAAATTGTAACGCATCAAAACTTGGCGGATAAACAATCGGCATATCATTTGTTGTACCAATTGTTAAACCTGTCAAATTACTTCCAGCACTTGTACCAATATATGGTGTTCCGTTATGTACAGCACTTCTCAACTCTTCTACCAAACCAATTTCATACAACGTTTTTAGCAATAAAAATGTATTTCCTCCTCCAATAAAAATCGCTTTCGCATGCAAAATTGCTTCTTTTTTATTCTCGAAAGTATGCAAACCTTTTACAGAAACCCCAACCGTTTGCAAAGCATCTTTTACATTTTGCGTATATTCATCGTACGAAATTCCCGAAGGTCGCGCATAAGGAACAAAAATAATTTCATCAGATTGAATAAATTCTTTGATTTCATCTTTTATATATTCTAAAAAACTATAGCCGTGAATAGTACTCGTACTTATCACTAATAGTCTATCATTTGGGTTTATCATGTTATTGAATTTTAACTCAAAAGTAAGTTTAAAATAAGAAAGTAGGTAAAAAATTGACAAAAAATTATACCGAATTAGATTACTTTTGTGCAATTCTAAAAAAATAGAATTTCAAGATTTTTAAATCTGCATGAAAAAAATAGTACGCTTCATAATACCTTTATTCATAGTTGTCATTATGATAATAATTGGAATAGAACAAACACTTCGAAAAATTCCCAACGATTACAAATACAAAGCAGATTATTTAAAAGAAAATGGAAAACAAATAGAAACTTTGATTCTTGGAAGTTCACATACTTTTACAGGGCTCAATCCAAAATTATTTACCAATAAAACTTTTAATGCTGCACATTCTGCTCAATCACTAGATTTAGATTATAAAATTTTTGAACAAAATCGAAAATATTTACCCAATTTAAAAACCATTATTATTCCCATTTCGTATTTTTCGTTTACAAAACAATTGAATAATTTTAATCAAAAGAAATTAAAATATTATTCAATTTATTGGAAAATTGATATAAATAATAACGACTTTAATCTTAATTACGAAATTTTTTCAGAACCTATTGATGTTAATTATAATCGAATAAAAGATTATTGGATTCAGGATAAAAATAATTTAACAATAGATATTAATGGTTATATAAAAAAGCGATACGAACCAAGTTGGAATGATAGTATTTACGCTAAAAAAACGTTTGAAAGACATCGTGCAAATTTAAATTCAAATCAAGTACAACGTATTATAAAAACACATTTTTATGATTTAGAACAAATTATAAAACAAGCAAAATCAAATGATATAAAAATTGTTCTATTGGCTACTCCTACAACCAATTTATATAAAAATTATGTCATAAATACACCTCAATATTTCAACTTAAAAAATAATATTAATCGCTTATCGAAATACGATAATGTCGTTTTCATCGATTATTTTATTAATAATAAAGATTTCAATAAAAAAGATTTCAAAAATTCAGATCATCTAAATGCAAAAGGTGCTGATAAGTTAACGTTGAAAATAGATTCTATTATGAATAAATAAAATAAGTTCTATAAATTTTCTCTTTTTTTCTTCACTTATTTCAACATTAAAATCATCTTCGTATCTTCACCTCTCAAACAACAAATAATGAAATTCGTTACTTTCTTAGACAATCGACAAGAAAAAGTAGGTCTTGTTTTGCAAGACTCTATCTATGATTTGACACAGATTAATCACAACTTACCCTCTACCCTAATTGATATTTTAGCTGATGATGATTTTTCACTTATAATTTGTCAACAGATTACAAACGAAATCAATCGTGGTGAACATAAGAAAGCTCTAGTAAAAGAGCCTCAAATCTTGGCTCCAATACCTCATCCTTCAAGTTTTAGAGATGCGTATGCGTTTCGTCAACATGTAGAAACTTCTCGGTTGAATAGAGGTTTGGATATGATTCCAGAATTTGATCAATTTCCTGTGTTCTATTTCTCTAATCATCAAGCTATTCAAGGTCCAGGAAAAATAATTGCCATGGAAAAACATTTCAATCGAATGGATTTTGAACTTGAAGTCGCTATTGTCATCAAAAAAGAAGGTATCAATATAAAAGCAGAACATGCAGATGAATATATTGGTGGTTTTATGATTTTGAATGATTTAAGTGCACGTGCGTTACAAATGGAAGAAATGAAACTGAATCTTGGTCCTGCAAAAGGAAAAGATTTCGCTTCGATGTTTGGTCCATATTTAGTAACACCAAACGAAATCGAAAAATACAAAGTTGAGCCTAAAGAAGGACATATCGGAAATTGTTATGATTTAGAAATGTCTTGTTCAGTCAATAATATTGAAGTTTCTCATGGAAATTTCAAAGATATGCATTGGACTTTCGCCGAGATTATCGAACGTATTTCGTATGGTGTCAAACTTTATCCTGGTGATATTATAGGGTCTGGAACGGTTGGTACAGGTTGTTTTCTTGAATTGAATGGAACTGGAAAACGTCAGAATCCAGCTTATAAAGAACAATGGTTACAACCAAATGATACTATCGAAATGTCTGTTACAGGATTAGGAAAATTAGTAAATTCTGTTCATCTTTATACCCAATAAACTCAACTTATGCAACATACAAAATCTTTTGAGCCAAATACAAGTCAATTTAATGACATTTTCAAACACGCTATTTCTCCACGTCCTATTTGCTTTGCAAGTACGATAGATAAAGACGGAAATGTAAATTTGAGCCCATTTTCATTCTTCAATATGATGGGACAAAATCCGCCTATTTGTGTATTTTCTCCACTTCGAAAAATGAGAGATGGATCGACAAAGCATACATTAGAAAATGTTTGGGAACACCCTGAATGTGTAATTAATATTGTCAATTATAACATGGTTCAGCAACAATCGTTGGCAAGTGTGGAATATCCAAAAGGTGTAAATGAATTTGTGAAAGCTGGTTTTACAGAATTACCTTCAGAGTTGGTTAAACCTCCTCGTGTAGCAGAATCTCCTGTTCAGTTTGAATGTAAAGTGCGTGAAGTAATTTCTGTTACAGATCAACCAGGTGCAGCTAATTTGGTGATTGCTGAAATTGTGCGCATGCATGTACAAGAGGATTTACTGGATGAAAATGATAAAGTTTCGCCTTATGATTTGGATTTAGTTGCTCGTATGGGAGGTGATTATTATTGCCGAGTTATTCCAGAATCGATCTTCGAAGTCGAAAAACCTACGCGTACAATTGGTTTGGGAATAGATCAACTTCCTGACGAAGTGAAAAATTCTAATTATTTAACAGGTAATAATTTAGGTCAATTAGGAAATGTAGAAAAATTACCTACAGATGAAATGATTCTTAATTTCAAGGAGCAATTGACAGAACGATTAGATATTCAAAAGTTTAAATCAGCAGAGGTTCGTCATCAAGTTGCTGCAAAACTTTTGGAACAAGGAGATGTAAATGGTGCGTGGTATTGGTTATTAATGAAAATTTAAACCATGAACAAAACTGCATTGGTTTTAGGAAGCTCAGGTTTGATTGGTTCTCTTCTCTTAGAAAAGTTATTCAATCATCCTGATTATTCTACTATTATCACAATTGTTCGAAAACCTCAACAAATTAATCATCCAAAATTGATTGAAATAGTTACTGATTTTAATTCGGATATTAATTTAGATGATATTGAAACGATTAATTCTATTTTTTCGTGCTTGGGAACAACACGAAAAAAGACGCCTGATTTAGATGCTTATCATAAAATAGAAGTCGATATTCCAAATCAATTTGCAAAACTTGGGATTCAAAAAGGGTTAACAAAGTTTCATTATATTTCGGCAATTGGTGCAAATGCGAACTCGTCCAACTTTTATTTAAAAATGAAAGGCGAAGCCGAAGAAACTTTGCAAAAGAATAATATCAAACAATTGTTCTTATATCGTCCATCTTTGTTGATAGGAAATCGAGCGGAATATCGTTTGGCTGAGAATATCAGTGCAAAAATTTTCCCTTTGATTAATTTCTTTTTACGAGGAAACTTATCTAAATATAAATCAATTGAAGCCGAAAAAGTTGCACAATCACTTCTTGAAAATGATTTACAATTAAACTCTGAAAAAGTTTCAGTTTTATATTACAACGAAATAATTAATTCAATAAATACAACACAATGATCATATTAGCCGTACTCTTACCTTGGTTATCATTCATTTTAAGAGGAAAAATAATACAAGGCGTTATTTGCTTAATCTTACAAATCACCTTAATTGGATGGCTGCCAGCTGCAATTTGGGCTGTTGCATCACTTTTGGACGGACGAAACAAAGCAAGAATCAAACAATTGAATAGATGATAAATCAATATAAAATAGCAAAAGATTCTATCAATTTGTACGTCACTTTAGAAATTAATCCTTCTAAAAGGAGAAAATTCTTTTTGTTCTTTTGCATTTTATTGATGATTTCAATTCCGATTAGTTTAATCACAATAATTGATTCGGAGCCGCAAAATTTCTTTGTTCCAATTTCTATAATCAGCTTCCTTATTTTCTATTTTATTATTCGATATTTTCTGTGGAATATTTATGGAAAAGAGAATATTATTATCAATAATAAGACAATTAGTTATAATCGAGATTTTGGTTTATATCAAACAAAATATTCTTCTATTAAGTATTCAAAATTAGATTTTGCAATTCAGAAAATTAAAAATGAAAATGATTTAGATGTTGGAGATTTAGTTTTCATTGATTATTTAGAAGATTCTCAATTACCAGAAGTTATTTTTCAGACTTCGATATTAATACCAATTAAAGATTTAAAGAAAATTCAACAAGAAATTGAATTGCATTTGTTTGATATTGACAAAGATAAATTAGCAAGGAATTATATTGTTTTCTCGCAAAATTGAAATAATTTTTAATAAAAAAGACAACTAATTAAGCTGTCTTTTTGCGTTATTTATGTTCATAATAATTTAAGATTTTATCTTCTTTCCCATCATTATTTTTATCACGATATTCTATCAACACCAGCGTATTTTCATCTACTTTTTGATATTTGTACACAGTTGTTATTCTTGTACCATTAGTTAAAATAAATTCGTTATTTCTTTTATTTACGATTTAATCTAGTAAATTCAATAATTATAGTGAGTTTTTTGAAGAATTTTCGAAATAATTTAGCACTATCAGAATAGAAAAGTAGATGAAAAAAATAATGGTTCTAATGGTTTGTAGTCTTTTGCCTTCTTTTGGAAATGCACAAGAATATACAACTAATAATATTATAATAAAACAAGGAAATAAAACATTTAATATTAATCAAGCTGATCAAACAATTACGCTTCGTCCTGAAGAATTTAGTATTGAATATCTAAATAAACCTTATCAAGAAAAGAAAAATCTGTTTTACGCTGCACAAGCATTAGTGACTGATAGTTCGGCTGATGTTAATTTTCAAGAAGGAATAAAAATAGAAAGCATACCATATTTTGAACCTAGTAGTGGTTTTGCTGCAGAGAAAAACCAAGTCATATATTATCCGTTTTTATCGTATGATGGACATCAATATTTATATTATGTTTCAAATAATGAAAAACGTGTGGATAAAATTGGAACGTCTGGAAATTGGGATATTTACAAATGGACATTAAAAGGTGTTTATCAATATGACGCTGAAATGGATTGGAATATTTACGACAACGATCAAGTACATATTGCTTTAATTATTGATCGAAATTTAGACGGAATTCTTCAAAAGGGTGAATTTTTCGACGTTCATATTAATTTTAAGAAATAACAATAATCTATATCCTAACCTACCTCAACTTATGTACAAACTAAAACATTCTTCGGATTGTTTTAGTTTCTTTGATTCTACAAAAGACATTATATTAGCTCAAATAAACTCAACATCTCAATATGTTAAAAAGTAATAGTGCTTTAAAAAATCTTTTATTTCAACTTATAGTCGTCATTTTATGCGCTATTAGTGGAATTGCTAATGCACAAGAAGTACTGATTAATTTTGAGAATCAATATAATAAAACAGCTCCTAATTCTATTGAACGATACGAAATAACAGGAAAATATGCGCAAGCTTTATTATTTAATAATCAAAAAGAAAAAGCTTTCGCTGTTTTGAAACAAAATATTTCTAGCGCCGAAAAACTGAGTGATGGAAAATATGCTGCATATTTACATGCTGTTTCTGCAATGAATAATCGTATTGATGATAATTTGAATGCAACAAATTATAATTTGCAAAAAGCAATTTATTACAGCGGACGCACAACTGATTATTCAACAAAAGGATATGTTAAATATTGCGAAGGATGGTTGAATTTAAGAAACAATGAAGACTCTAAGGCTGTAAAAAACTTTATTGATGGTCTTAAATTTCTAGATAAAGCTACTGTTACGCCAACTGTTCTTACACGAATGAGTTCTATTTATAACGAATTGACTGGAATTTATTCGAGATGGGATGATTATGAATTACAAGAAAAGTACAGCAAACTTGCTCTAGAAGTAGCACTTAAACAAAATAATCCTAATTTAATTTTTGCTTCTTATATGTCGATTGGATACATGTACGAGCAAAAATTTATGCAAAATGAGAAAAATATTTTTGTACGAGATTTAGCTGAAAAATATTATACTAACGCTATAAATACGTATTATAAAAACAAAAGTGAAATGGCTACAGCGACAGACTTGTCGTTTGTAGCTATTAATCTAGCCAATTTATATCTTCAGTTTTATCCCAAAAACTATCAAGTAAAAGTTATCAAATATGCGTATTTAGCCAAAGAAATTGCTGAACAAAATCATCAATCCGATCACGTTGCTGCTGCTAATGGTATTTTAGCAGAATTATCTTTACAAAATAACGAAGTTTCTACTGCAAAAAATTATTTACTTAATTCGCTTATAAAAGTCAACGAGAATACAATTCCAGACAAGAATATTCTGCTTTCTCTGTATTTGAGTTTATCTGATATTGAAGATCGTGAAGGAAATTACAAAGAAACCTTGCGTTATTATAAATTGTACACTTCCACTTACAAAGAAATTTATGATAACGAGCAAGCGCAAATCAGTAAACGTTTGGAAGCACAGTTTGATAAAGAACGTCAGCAACAACAAATGATTCGTTTGCAATTAGAAGCTGAGAAAAAAGAACAACAAATTCAACTAATGCATTCATTAGGAATTCAACAAGAACAAGAATTAGAAAATTCTAGATTAAGTGAAGAATTTCAACGTAAACAATTAAAATTAACTCGATTAGAATCCGATAAACGTTCACAAGAATTAACGATTTCTGAACAAAATTTAAGGCTTTCTAAACTAGAAAATAAAAATAGAAAGGATGAATTGGTTAATTATATCACCGAACTTAATTTCAAAAATAAATTAAACAAATATTACATCTTTTCGATTATCTTTTTCATCGCCTTACTTGCTCTTTTGCTTTATGCCTTAAAACAACGCAACAAACATCTAAAACAACGTGAAGAATTGTATAAATTGGAAATTGAACAAGAACGTCAAAATTCTAAAATATCTACTTTAACAGCACTTCTTGATGGTCAAGAGCAAGAACGTGCTCGTCTTGCACGTGATTTACATGACGGTTTAGGTGGCTTACTTTCTGGAACAAAAATTCAATTAACGCATCTCAACGATAAAATTGACAATCATTCTAAAAAGGATATGGCAAAATCCATTCATCAATTAGATGGAGCAGTTGATGAATTGCGTCGTGTAGCACATAATTTAATGCCAGATTTGTTGTTGAAATATGGTTTGGAAGAAGCCTTAAAAGAATATGCAATCCGAATGTCAAATGAACAATTGGATATTGATGTTCAATTTTTGAGCTATACTAATTCTCTTGACAAAGAAAATCAATTATTGGTCTATCGTATCATTCAAGAATTAGTAAATAATGCCATTAAACATGCAAATGCAGCACAAATTATCATCCAATTTGTAGAAGATGAGACAAACTATTCTGTAACCGTTGAAGATGATGGGAAAGGCTTTGACATGAATAATACAAAACTAACGAAATCAGCAGGTTTACATAATATTCAATCACGCATTCAATTTTTAAAAGGACAATTAAATATACATTCAGAAATCGATTTAGGAACAAGTATAGAGTTCCAATTTCCTAAAATATAACTTATGATAAAAATAGCAATCACAGACGATCATCCTTTATTATTAGAAGGTTTGCGAAATATTTTGAGTAATCAACAAAACTTACAAGTGGTCGATTGTTATGCTTCGGCTCAACAATTACAAGAAGCCTTAAAAACAACAGAAATTGATATTCTTTTGTTAGACATCAATTTATCGGATACTAATAGTATTGAATTGATTAAACCTTTCAAGAAAAAATATCCTGATATGCACATTATTATGTTGAGCGTACACAATGAATACGCTGTAATTAATAGTTGTTTGGAAGAAGGTGCTTCGGGTTATATTCAGAAAAATGCTTCTGTTGACGAAATATTAGAAGGAATTAATTCTATTTTTGATGGAAAGAAATTTCTTTGTTCACAAACCAAAAATGTGATGAGTAAAAAGGAAAAAGATGGTTTGAATACGATTCCGAAATTGACGCGTCGCGAAAAAGAGGTTTTAATTGAAGCTGCACAAGGATTAACAACACAACAAATTGCAGATAAGTTATTTATTAGTACACATACGGTAGATAGTCATCGAAAAAATTTGATCGAAAAATTTAAAACATCAAATTTAAGTTCAGCAATCACATCAGCAATAGAATATGGATTGATTTCAAAACCTTAAAAAATACCTATAAATAGGGATATTTTAATTCTAAAATTTTTATCAATTTTGAAAAAGAAATAACAATCTATATTTCAACCACTAAACAACCCAAAATAAGATTACTAACCAATTCTTATTACCTTAACTACATCTATTGAAAAATCGCTTAGTTCTCTACTTAAGCGATTTTTTTTATATTACTAATTAACTAAAAGTCGTGAGCTCTTCCGTCTTTATTTTTGCAAAAAACTGAGAAATAGGAAGGTTAAAATTAGATCAAGTAAGTTTTCAAAACGATTTTTCATCTAAAATGTAAAAAAACAAGTATCCAGAAAGGATTCAACAATTTCTTAAGAAGAAACAGAATTTTTTATCTAGAAGTAAAATTGAAATCAAAAAACCAAACTTTCATAAAAATTTGGCTTATAATTTTATCGAAATAATTCTAAAATTTCGTCTACTGTAACCTTTCCAAAATAATCTGTTACATCAATAGAATTCAGAACTTTTGTAATTTCTTCTTCGTTATGTTTAACACCAATTAGTTTATTTTCTAAACCTTCAATCGGTTCTGAAGCGAAGAAATCACCAAATATTTTAGCTTTTTCAATTATTCCGCCTCGCTCTACATCCAAGTGAACTTCAATAAAACCTGCTGGAATTTTCTTTGCATTTTTGAAATTATATTTTGGTGAAAAACCAAAATTCCAATCCCATGTTTGGTATTTTTCTTCAATCAATTTCGCAATACCATTCAAATCTTCGATTGTTAAATGATAAATTGTCGCTCCTTCATTTGTTTCTAACATTTCATCAATCAACAAAGCTTTCAACTCGTCCGTCGTCATTTCATTTGGAAAATATTCGATCAAATTAATCACACGTGCACGATTAGATTTGATGGCTTTATCCACATATTTTAATGGATTAATTTTTAATGCATCGCCTAAAACTGACATGTCCGAATTAAAAAGTATCGTTCCGTGTTGAATCATTTTTCCATTACGAGCCAATTTTGCATTTCCACTAAACTTTTTACCATCAACTAACAAATCGTTTCTTCCTTCCAATTTTGCAGGAACATTCAAACTATTTAATAATTTGATGATAGGCTCGGTAAATGTTGAAAAATCCATAAAATCATTCTGTCCTAATAATGTGTGAAAAGAAAAATTTAGGTTCCCTAAATCATGATAAACAGCTCCACCACCCGACATGCGACGAACAACTTTGATATTATTCTCAGTCACATAATCCAAGTTAATTTCTGCCAATGTATTCTGAAATTTTCCGACAATTATTGACGGAGCATTGATATACAGCAAAAAAATATCTTCTGTTGGATAGTGGTACAATAAATATTCTTCTAAAGCTATATTGAAATACGCATCATGAGATGGCGAATCGATGATAATCATACAATTTATTTTTGCAAAGTTAGGAAGAAATTTATGGAATGAAAAAGAGACAACTTTCCTAAAAAAGTTGTCTCATCGCATTTATAATATAAACTATTAAAGAGAATATTAAATGTTTGTCATCATCTAAATCCCTGTAAATTTAATTCCTAAACTCATCCAAGTTGTTGGCAACGGAATGGCTCCAGCTTCGTTATACGTAGTATTAAAAATGTTTTGTGCATCAAAATAAATACTCAAATTATTTTTGAATGAATGATTAATTCTTGCATCAGTAATCCAATAAGATTTATATGATTGACGTGTATTATAACGATTCGCTAAACTTAAAGTAGTTCTTCCGATTGCATAATCTATTGTATTGATTAACTGATGTTTTAAACTTTCTATTTTATATTTAGAATTGTATTGATCATCAACATTTTTAAACTCAGGATCAAGATAAGAATAGCTCAAAGAAAATTTCAAACTCTGGTTCGCAGAAAGGTTTGCTAAATATGAAACCTTCGTATTAAATCCATGTGTTCTCAAATCTCCAAAATTTTGCGCTTGCCAAGGTTCATTAGATGTTAAACGTACCCAATCGATAAAATCTGTGATCGAACGATAAAAATAATAGGCATTAAACGTCCAATTTCTTTTGTTGTATTTGAAACCAATTTCTGTTTGAAATGCCTTTTCAGATTCAACATTTGCATTCCCAATATTTCCTGGTCGCTGATCCAAATATAAATCTGTAAACGAAGGAATTCGCTGACTTGTACCTGCATTTACCATTAATTTCAAGTTCGAATTTACCGCATAACTCGCATCAATTCCTGGAAATGCTTGCCAACCATATTGCGAATTATAATTAACATATGTTCCGACATTTACATTCAATTTTGGTGTAATATCCGTTTTATATTCCGCATAAAATCCAACATTATCGCGTGTATGATTTTTGATACTAGTTGATGAAATTTGCTCATTTCGGTATTCAACTCCTACTCCAATTTGACCTTTATTCAATTGATACGTCGAATTTACTTCTCCCGAAATAGAATTTGAATAATGCAAAGAACGTGCTTTACTCAAATCATTTTTATAATAGCGATAATCATCAAAATTGTAACGATAACTCACTCGTGGTGCTAATGAAATTCGATCCGATAATTTATGTTTTGATTGAATATTAACTAACGTTGTTTCTACCAATTCTTTCGAATTTTTATCACCAGGTGAAGCATAAAAACCATTTGATCCGAAACCATTTTTCACATAACCATACGAAGCAACTAAACTATTTGCATCATCAAACTGAAAGTTTCCTTGATAATACAATTTATTGTTTTCGTATGCTGTATTGTATCGGTATCCATTTCCCCAATCGTGACTCACATACAACTGATGTTGATGCGTTTCTTTTGCCAAATTCGCGCCAAGTTGCACACCTCTACTTGTATAGGTATCGTCCGTATCTTCACTATCTTTCTTAAAATTTGTTCCAAAATAAGTATTCGCATAAACTCCTGTTTTCTTTGGTTGACGCGTGACAATATTTATCACACCTGTCAAACTATTATTTCCATAAACACGAGCAGCCGGACCACGTACCACTTCAATTCTGTCAATCGCCTCTAGTGGAATGGGAAGATTTAGCGCATTATGAGCTGTTTGATGATCCATAATTTTTGCACCATTCAACAAAATCAATGTTTGCTCAAAACTTCCACCATCCATCGAGATATCAGCTTGCGTTCCGAATGGACCACGTTGACGCAAATCTATTCCAGATGCATACTGCAACACATCTTGTAAAGAACGTGCAGGTAATTTGTTAATTTCTGATTTACTTAATACATAAATGTTTCTATTTTCTTTAGAAAGTGGCGTATTCAGACGGTTATCTAAAATAGAAACTTCACCTATCGCAATGGTATCATTCACATTTTGTGCAAAAATACTTTGTGCAGCTAAACACAATACCATAGTAATCTTCTTCATTTTTACTAATTATTTAATTAATTGAGTTAAATCTGACGCAAAAGTAGTACCTTTCCGATCTGCCATAATATACCAGTTTACAGATAATGAATAGTCCGGCTGAAATACCATACAAAAGTTTTATCGAAATCGAACGTAATTCGGATACACCGATTTATCTTCAATTAGCGAATCAACTGGCTAAAGCTATACAATTAGGCTATATTCCAAGTGGAACAAAATTACTTGGAACGAGGCAATTAAGTGAGATTTTAACACTTCATCGCAATACAATTGTCAATAGCTTTCAAGAACTTGAAGCCCAAGGTTGGATAGAAATCGTTCCAAATAGAGGAAGTTATGTATTGAGTCACGCCTCTCAACAGTTTCAGAAAACGATTGTTCCAAAACAGTTTTCAATCAATTTGTATCCTGATAGAACGGGTTTTCAATTTGAAGAATCGATACTTTTGGATAATCCGTACGAAAATTTTAATCAACGATTATATTTAACAGATGGATCAATCGATCATCGGTTAGCAGAATTAAAACTTCCTGCTAAATTATATTCAGCTATTTTAAAACGAAAAACTTCAATTTCAAAAGTAAATCATTCCAAAAATGATTATTTTTTAAAGAATTTAGCGAATTATCTCAATTTAACACGAGGTTTACATATTTCGAAAGAAAATATTTTGGTAACGAGAAGTTCGGAAATTTCACTTTTTTTAATTGCTGAAATTCTACTAAAACAAAATGATTTTGTCGCTGTCGCAAATTTAAGTTACTATAAAAGTAACATGATTTTTCAGACACAATTTGCTAAAATCAAACAAATAAAAACGGATCAATTTGGAATTGACACCGATGATTTAAGAAGATTATGCGAGCAATTTCCGATACGAATTGTTTACGTTACACCGCATCACCATTATCCTACAACGGTTACATTAAGTTCGCAAAGAAGAGTTGAATTACTACAACTTTCGCAGGAATTTGGTTTTGCAATTGTGGAAGATGATTACGATTTTGATTTCCATTACAGCAATCATCCAATTTTACCTTTGGCAAGTTCGGATCAAAATGGAATGGTTCTTTATACTGGAAAATTTGGTCATTACCTTGCACCAGGTTACCGAATTGGATTTATTGTAGCACCGAAAAATCTAATTCTTGAAGCGAAGAAACACTTATCAATTCTTGATCAACAGGTTGATCCATTTATCGAACAAGTTTTAGGTGAAATGATTAGTGAAGGTGAAATAAATCGAATCCTAAAAAAACATCGTAAAACCTATCGAGAACGACGCGATTATTTTTGTCAGAAATTGAAAACGGAATTAAATGATTTTATCAGTTTTACTAGTCCAAATGGAGGTTTAGCTGTTTGGATTAATTTTAATCAACCTATAAATTTAATGGAATTAAAACGAAATTGTTTAAAAAATGAATTGTTTATTCCACAAACAATTTTATATCAAACCCAACATCAAACTGGAATTCGCCTTGGATTTGCGCATCTAAATTTTGAAGAAATAGATGAAGTAATTTCAATTTTGAAACAAGAAATCACAAAAAAAGCTGAATAAATTTCAGCCTTTATATTTTTATGTAGGATTAATTACAATTAATCTAAAATCAATGTAATAATTAATTCCTATAAAATAAATCAACGCTAAAAAAGCATAAATTATAAATTGTTTTGATAGTCTGATTTTGAATTTTTTTAGCATAATTCCAACCAAAAAATTAAGTATAATCAACTGTAAAACAACTAAAAATGAATACTGAATTATAAAATACATAACACTAGAAAAATTTACAATACGAATTGAACCATAACTTTTGTAGGATTCGTGAAGAAATAATACTAAACAACTTACAAAAGAAACAATAAAACTAAATAGTACAGAAATTAAAAATGTTTTAAGTATTGGTTTCATTATTTTTTATCTCTCAACTTGAATGTCCACGTAAACTGAAACTCTGAAACAATATCTCCTTCCTCGTCTACGCCTCTACTTGTCACATTTAGCGATACACCTTTCTTCGTTTCGATCGCTTCTTTTATAGCTGCGTCTATTTTTTCTCCATCTTCGCAAGTAAACACAATTTTACCAATAGCTTTTTTCAAATACTTCGATTGCATTCCCAAAACCAACATCGATATATCTTCACCTGATTTAGAAATCTTAGCATTTGCCATCAAACCAGAAGAAAATTCTGCTGCCATTCCTTGCACCGCCCAAAACATACTTTTGAACGGATTTTGATTAAGGAATCCATATTTTACTCGTAACGAAACTTTATTTTCTTCCCACGATTCCAAACGAACTCCAGCAATCCACGCAATCGGAATTTGAGTTGTCAGTATATTTTTAAAAAATTCTTTGTTCATATTCTCATTATATCAAAAAGGGTTAATATAATAAAAGTAAATGTTTTATTTGATTTTCTTCAATTATTGAAGAAATTAATTCTAAAGTTATTTATTCATTACGCCTTATTCTACTAGGAGGAGAAGATGCAATTCATCGATATTTAGAGCGCAAAAAAGTAATCAAAAAACTCTTGTCTTTCATTCTCGACTTTAGATTATAAATAATGATATCGTTCTTCTATCACCGTATATCAATCAGGAATAGTAATTCGTCAATTAATTTATTTTTTTACTATTAAAACTCCTCTCTTTGGCAAAAAAAGATGAAAAAAAACATTTTAATTTCCGCGTTTAGTTTATTGACTACTTTCTTGAATGCACAAAATAAAATTAGAGGTAAATTAAAAATGGAATATGTTCCATTTTCCAATTATATACGTCCAATAGATAGTTTAAAAACAGATTCTAAAAGCGATTTCAAAAAAGCAGAAGTGAGTTTGAAAATTCCTTTATATACGAAAGAATTGAAAGATGGAAAATATAGCAACTGGTCTTTGCTATTTAGTACTGCATATGCAAGAATGAACAATAAAAATTATGAAGAACAATTATTTCCTTCAGAAATGTTGAATAGTCAAATTGGTTTACAATACTTTTCACCTATTAGTTCTTCATGGTCTATTTTGACAATGGCTTCAGTAGGTATTTACACTGATATGGAAAATATATCTACCGATGATATTTTGGGTCAAGGAGGTGTTTTATTTATTAAACATTTTAATCCAAAATTAGCTTTAGGGTTAGGACCTGTATTATCGAATAACTTTGGAGTTCCTATGGTAATGCCAGGAATTTATTTTGATTGAAAAACTGGAGGTGACAAATTCAATGTGAATATTAATTTTCCAGAAGGTGTAGAAGCAGGTTACCAAATGACAACAAACTTTGCTTTGAAAAGCGTGGTAAATCTTAGTGGAATGGTTGCTGAAAGATCCAAAGAAGGCAAATCATTATTAGTAGGTTATCAGCAAGTTGTTGCTGGTTTACGTCCTGAAATAAAATTGAGTAATTCGCTAAAACTCCAATTAACAGGAGGAACGACTTTGGTACGATCTTTTTCTGAAAATGAAAGAAACTTAAAGAGTCTTTTTAGAAAGAAGGAAATTGCAGATCCTCGTTTTTCGACAACCTTTTATTCTGCGCTGAGTTTACGTTGGAACTTACCTTAATCACATAAAACAGCCTCAAAATTTATTGAGGCTGTTTTTATTTACTAATTAATTTTTTATAAACAACTTGATTAAGTAACTCATCCTTTTTATTCCTAGAAATAGGAAGTTCATGTTTGCCAATATAAATTCGACCTCCAGAAATTATCTCTATATGTGTAACATTCACTAAGAAAGATTTATGTATTCGAAAAAAATGATTCATTGGTAAAGATTCTTCTAATACTTTCATGGTTTGGTGAATTAGAATAGATTTATCTTTGAAATGTAGTTTTACATAATTTTGCATACTTTCTACATACAGAATATCTACCCAAGAAATTTTGGTAAAAGTATCTCCTTGTCGTACATATAGAAAGGGATCATTGAGAATAGTTCCATGCTTTATTTTTTCGTTAAGTAAAAATATTTGATAAGCTTTATTAACAGCTTGATAGAATCGGTTGAATGCAATTGGTTGAATGCAATTGGTTTTAGTAAATAATCAACTACTTGCAATCGAAATCCTTCAAGAGCATATTCGGAATAAGCGGTAGTGAAAATACAAAGTGGTGGATTTTCGATTTGTTCCAAAAATTCGAGACCAGAAAGATAAGGCATATTAATATCCAAAAAAATTAGATCAATTGTGCTTTCTGTAACATATGTAGTTGCTTCTAGAGCTGTTGAACAAGTTTGTATAATTTCTATAAAATCAATTTGTTCCGCCATATCTTTGATATGCTGACGAGCCAAAGGTTCATCATCAACAATCAAGCATTTCATTTTTCTTGAAATTAGATGTGTTGTAGTCATGTTGAAGATAAATTAATAGTTAAATAGACTTTATATAATTGTCCATTTTCAGTAATATTTAATTGATAAGCTTCAGGATAAATTAAATTTAGTCGCTTTTTTACATTTTGTAATCCAATTCCACCTACACTTTTAGATTGAATAGGAATTTTAGCATACGTATTTTCGATACTCAAATGAATTTGATTGTTATTTTCGTTAAAGTTTATTTTGATAAATCCTTTATAATCGGGAACTCTACTTACATGTTTAAATGCATTTTCTATAAAAGGCACCAATAACAAAGGAGCAATCATCGCTTTTTTATTCATTATGGTGAATGAAGTGGAAACATCAATTTCATTGCCCCAGCGTAATTTTTCTACATCAATCAAATCCTTTAAATACTGAATTTCATTCTCTAACACGACTTCGTTTTTGTTGCATTCATAAAGTTGATAACGTAAAATATCCGAGAATTTAAGTAGTAAGAATGAAGCTAGTTCGGTATCCTTTTTCAATAAAATATGAATATGATTCAATATGTTAAACATCACATGAGGATTAACATGATCTTGTAATAATTTGAGTTGATTTTCTAAATGATCTTGTTGAAGTAAAATATGATCACGCTCAATTTTTCCATGTTCTTGATAAAAACGAATTCCACAAGCAGTACCAATTATTAATAAAGATGCAGGTGTCGTACTTCATGACTTCGTA
>NZ_DINY01000023.1:0-138935 GCF_002426075.1 Empedobacter sp. UBA5528
TTAACAAGGGGAAGATTACACTGTTACTAAAGAAATTGATGACTACGGAAAAGTTACTATCATTGTCACGCAAGAAATGATTGATGAAGCAAAATCGTATATCAAATCCAAAAATTATCCAAAACCAGTTTCTCCAGTAATGCATTACTTAAACTCATTTAATGTAAATATTTACAAAGACAAATTAAAACTTTCTGGGAAAACAGGTGAAGGTGCTAGTATTGTAACAAATACGAACGGAACGTTTTTAACTGTTGAAACTGCAAAATGGGCAAATGCTGTTGCTTACGAAACTTACAATGAAGAAGACGAATTAATTTCTGTTTCTGTTTTAGGTACAGGAGATGTTACGTTTAAAAATACATTTGTAGATTTCCCAGTCAATGCTAAAAAAGTATATGCTGTTGGTTTCGATGGCGCTAAAATACTAGTTTATCCAACTAATTTATCTACTAACGAAAGTATCAAATCTACGGATTTTAATATTGTTCCAAATCCAATCAAAAATGACTCAAACATTAAGATTACACTTAACAATTCAAAAGGACAATACAATTTAAGTGTAATTGACATCAATGGAAAAGTCATCACAAATTCGATTGGAAATATAGATGAATTGAATAAAACTATCAATTCAAAATTCAAATCATTACCAAAAGGTATCTATATTGTTACATTGAAAAATGAAACTTCAAATTACACGAAAAAGATTATTAAAGAATAGTTTAACACGTATAATTCATAAACAAAAAACTCCCGCAAATGCGGGAGTTTTTACTACTATATAAAAGATAATTATTTCGCTTTATACTTCGCGATTCCATCTTGTAACCATTTTAGGTAAACTTCTACATCAAGTTCAGCTTCTAAAGGTTTAGAAAAACGATTCAAATCTTTATCAACCAAAATATAATAAGGTTGAGCATTTGCATTGAAATGTTCAATCTCGAAAGAAGTCCATTTGTTACCAACTGTTTTCAAATTACGATCTAACGCTTTCGAAAATACTTTTTGATCTTCTGGTAATTCTTTTGCTTCGTCAACATATAACGAAACTAAAACAACATCTTCAGCCAAAATTTTCTTCACACGCTCATCGCTCCAAACACGTTCTTCAACTTTACGGCAATTTGCACACGCATGCCCTGTGAAATCTAACAACATTGGTTTTCCAACTTTCGTTGCGTAAGCTGCTGCTTGATCAAAATCTTTGAATGCAGGAATTCCATGAGGTCCAGCAACCATATTTGGATCATCAAATTTAGCTGTTGCTTGTCCACCTCCTACACCTTCGTGGAAACCTCGTGGCGCTTCAGAATAGGTCATTGGAGGTGTTAAACCACTTAATAGTTTTAATGGTCCACCCCATAAACCTGGAATCATGTAAATCGCAAATGATATCGAAACCAATGCAAATAACATTCTCGGAACACCAATTGTTTGCACAGGTGAGTCTAATTCTAATCTAAATTTACCTAAAAGATATAATCCTAAGAAGATAAAAATTGCAATCCAAAATGCTAAGAAAATTTCTCTTGGTAACCAATTCATTTGCCAAACTAAATCTGCGTTTGATAAGAACTTCAAGGCAAAAGCTAATTCAATAAATCCTAAAGAAACTTTGATTGTATTTAACCATCCACCAGATTTTGGCATTGAATTTAACCAACCAGGGAACATCGCAAACAATGTAAATGGAATCGCTAATGCTAAAGAGAAGCCAAACATTCCTACGATTAATGAATAATAGTTTCCTCCTTGCGTCGCTTGAACTAATAACGAACCAATAATTGGTCCTGTACAAGAGAAAGACACTAATGCTAATGTGAATGCCATAAAGAAGATTCCAATTAATCCGCCTTTATCAGCACCTTTATCAGCTGCATTTACCCATTTACTTGGTAATGTCAATTCGAAAGCTCCAAAAAATGAAATAGCAAATACAATGAAAATTGCAAAGAATGCTAAATTCACCCACGGATTTGTTGACATTTCATTTAGGACTGATGGTCCAAAAATAACTGTCGCCAATAAACCTAATGCAACATAAATAACAATGATTGATAATCCATAAATAAAGGCTTTTCCAACTCCTTCTCCTTTCGATTTACTTTGTTTTGTAAACATACTTACTGTCAAAGGAATCATTGGGAAAATACAAGGCATTAATAGCGCTGCTAATCCTCCTAAAAATCCTAAAGAAAAGATTTTCAATAAACCATTATCTTTCTTTTCGTTATCTGCTAATAAAGAATCATCAACTTTTTTGATTGTATCTTGTGTTGCTACAACAACAGCTGTAGAATCTTCTTGAACAGAATCCTGCGTAATTTCATTTACTGCAACAGTATCTTTTGCTTCTGTAGCATCTGCTGGCTTTGCCTCTTCTTTCGTCTCTTCAACTTTTGCGGAAGGCGTTAATTTTATCGTTCCGCTTGTTTCATCTGGTGGCAAACAACGTTCGGCATCACACATTTGAAATTCTATTGTGTACGATACATTTACAGGTTTATCACCCGAAACTTTCACTTTTTGAACAAATTTTACTTGATTTTCGTAATATTTTTCATCTTGTTCAAAAATTTGGCTGTATTTATCTATACGTTTTCCAACTTCGCGCGTACCTCCAATCAATTTTGCATTTGCAGCTGGTTTAAATGATGCACTTGCTGGAATTCCAATTCCTCCATCAGGATGTTTCATTGAATAAAGGTGCCAACCTCTATCAATTTTTCCTGTTACCTCGATTTCAAACTCATTCTGTCCAACCTCCTTCACCGAACTCGACCATTTTGCAGGACTAAATAACTGTGCGTTGACTAAAATTGGAAACAAAAAAAGTATCCAAAGTTTCTTTAACATACTGTAATGTTTAAAAAGTTTTTACTTGTTTCTGTCGTTTTGAAACGTTCATCCAAACGATGATTTACCACCCAAATAATTTGATCTTTTTGGTCACAAAGCAACCAAACCTTCTCTTTTTCTAACTTAGAAAGTTTCAAATCTTTCATAAACTTACTCAACAATTTTTTTTGACCTTTCATTCCAATTGGATAAAAGAAATCTCCCTCTTTCACTTTTCTAAGTTTAAGCGGAAACAAAATTGATGTAAAGTCTACTATTTCAGTAGCGTTTTCGTGTGGATTTATCGATTTCACGAACTTCAAATTTAACGAATTGATTTCAATTAACTCATCAAAAATCGTTAATTCATCTTCATTTTCTTCTTCTATTTTTTGCAACAACAAATTTTCTCGATTTTTAATTAATCGATAAGTTGCTGATTTTATTTCACTTCCCGTTTCTGCATCCAAAAATTTTAAAATTTCTTTGCTCGACGAAAATCCATATTTTTCGAACAAATAATGTAAAAATGTTTCTAATGGTTGAAGTTTTTTTAATGCTGAAATTTCAATTTCAATCGGATTATCTCCTGAGAATAAATCACTTCTAACTTCTCCAACTTTATTTTGTACAATTTGATAATTATCATTGATATGATTTAAACTTGACAAAAAATTCTCATCAAATTGCGGATGAAGCTCTTTTAGAATTGGTGTAATGTGATGACGAATCTTATTTCTAGTATAATCATCCGTCGCATTCGTATAATCTTCTCGCCAATTTATTTCATTTGATTTTGCATATTCCAACAAATCATTTTTTGTAAAATTTAAAAGTGGACGAAAGATTTTTCCATTATCAATTTGCATTCCAACCAAACCTTTCAAACCTGTTCCACGAGAAAGATTAATCAAAAAAGTTTCAATATTATCATCCAAATGATGAGCTGTCACCAAAACATCCAAACAATTTTGTTGTTGAACTTGCTCAAACCACTCATAACGCAAATTTCGGCAAGCCATTTCTACCGAATAATTTCCTACTTTCTGATAAGCCGCAACATCAAAACGAGTCGAATGAAACGGTATATTATATTTTCCACAATATTCTCTCACAAACAATTCATCGCCATTTGCGTCTTCTTCACGCAACTGAAAATTACAATGTGCCACCTGAAAATTTGCAGCTGTTTGACGGAATAAATCTAACAAAACCATACTATCAATCCCTCCACTAATCGCCAATAAATAACGATGCGTAGAAAAAGAACGTTGTTCTAAAAGTTCTTTAAACTCTTGTTGTATAGATCTATTTTTCATGAAATACAAATGTTCGAAATTAGGAAGAATTCTCGAAAAAGAGTTATACTTTTTTTCTTCATTCTTATAAAATTTTACAATAAAAAAGCCTGAAAAACTCAGGCTAAAGATTTATTTTAAACTTTCTAAAGATTTATTTTCAAGAATTTCTAAAGTCGAATCTCTCAATTCAACCATCACCTTATTCAATGTACAAATGCCTTCGTTAGGGCAATCATCACATTTTTCGTAGTAATTTTTACTTACACAAGGTAAAAGCGCGATTGGTCCTTCTAAAACACGAATCAAAGATGCTAAACTAATATCTTTCGCATCACGTGCCAAATAATATCCACCACCTTTTCCTTGTTTCGAATTGACAAAGCCTAACTTTTTTAAATCCAATAAAATAGCCTCCAAGAATTTTTTCGGAATAACTTCTGTTTCAGAAATTTGTCCGATTAAAACTGGTTTGTTACTTTCTTGTCTGGCCAAATGAGCCATTGCTTTTAGTCCGTATTTTGTCTTTTTTGATAACAATTCTATAAGATTTAACTACAAAAATAACGTTGATTGTTGTATAAAACAAATATAAAATTAAATCGTTGAACCGAGATTTAAAAATATTTCATCAAAAAATCAATTACCTTTTGAGTTGTAGAATTATAGGGATAATTGAGAAATTTTGAAGGTGATAAAAACCAATTGACTTTTAAAATCGGTTTCATATGTGAAAAACTCTTTCTAAATATATTTTTCGCTAATAAACAGTAAGATGACGAATATTTGCTTTATTCTTACATTGCTTATCATAAATCTCATCTATTTTCGTTTTAAAATCTGGCACATGAAAAATTTTGAACGTTAATTTAACACTATTTTAAGTATTTTTAATCCCAAAAAGCAACAAATGAAAAATAATCTTACTTTGATTGACAAATTAAATCACATCAAAAATTTATTTATTATTGGTAAAAGTGATGGTAATTTGAATGAAAAAGAGATTCAAATTATCTCTGATATTGCCAAATTTCATGAGCTTTCTGCCAAAGATATAAGTTATATTTTGAACGAGAACACGAAGTTTGATTTTACGTTGCCAAAAACCTTTACTGATCGACTTTCTTTGTTGTACGACGCTGTTTTGTTAATGGTTGTTGATTTGAATATTCATCAAAATGAAAAAGCAATTTGTATTGATTTAGCTAAAAAATTTGAATTTAATCCTCAAATTATTGATGAATTAATCGAAGATATTTTGAGTTATATTTTAGAAGGAAAAGAATGCGATGAAGTGATGGAATATTTGCTTAAATACTCGCATCCAAAGCAAAATTTGAATTAAATTTTTATTGAAAAAGTTGATAAATCGTTAACAAAGAAATCACACTCGTCACTCCTCCTATTACATAGTTGATATTCTTTAAAATAAACGAATCTTCTTCTGATTTTGAATTAAAAAATTTCAGATACAGACCAAAAATAATCATCGAACCAATAACGACTCCTAAAGCAAAAACTGAGCTATTTGGTTGTCCAAAAACATTAACATTATACGAAATCAACGTTGCGCTTAAAAATACATAAAAAGGTATTGGAAAAACATTTATGGCAGATAACAATAACCCATAGATGAATTTATTTTTCTGTTTTACATTACCTTGTTGTTTTAGCTTTTTATTCTTATTTTTTTGATCTTGTTTCTTTGCAAAAAAGAGAAAATAAATCGTAATAATTACAAAAACAGCTAATCCAACTTCCCTAAAAATTTTAGTAACTTCTTCATTAAAATCAATAAATTTTGCCAGAAAAATTGCCAAATAAACCTGAATTGCAATCGTAATCGCTGTTCCAGACATAAAACTATATGCACTTTTAGTACCTTCTTGTTTCCCAATTTTTACCACCGTCATATTCAACAATCCAGGAATGGATGATCCAATAAAAGCTGTGAAAACTCCGATTAAAAGTAGTTCTAAATACTGCATTAATTCTTTTTAAAAAGGTTTGCAAATTTAGACAAACTTGTTGGAGAAACCTATTGAAGTAATATGAATCATTTAAAAAAATATTACTTAAACATCCATATTAACGCTGATTTTATTGAAGAATTGAAAATTGTGAAATGATTTTGCGAAGGATCATGTAAATAATTCCAATTTGATTTCAAGTTATCTTTTTCGCGTAATTTTTCTACAAATTGATCTGTAAACTTTGAAATTGAAATAGTTTTAGAACTTGAAATCCAAATCTTTTTATTTTCTAATAGATTAAAATCAAATTTTTTACAATAAGAGTCAAACAATTCGTGGTTATTCCACCAAAGCGAAGGATCAATTGCGATATAAGAATCAAAATAATGCGAAAAATAAAACAATATATCCATTACCAATAATCCGCCTAAAGACTCACCAACAATAGTTTTCGAATTATTTGTATAGTAATTTTTCGAAATATAAGGAAGTAATTCTAATACAATAAATTTCTCAAAATATTCTGCATTTCCATATTCTGGAACCCATTTTTTATCTTTTGCAATGTATGTATTTCTTGTAAAATCTAAATTTCGATTAATATTTTCAATTCCTACAATCATCAATGGTTGAATATGATTTGATATAATTAACTCATCAATTAGTTTTGATATTTGCTTAAATTTTTCATTAATTCCGCCATCTAATAAATACAAAACAGGCAAACTTTCATTTATAAAACGCTCTGGTATCCAAACAAAAATATTTCTTTCTTGGTTTAAAAAATCAGAATACAACTTTTTCTTTTTGTAATTTAATTCGCTTGACATTTATACTTTTTTGAGGCTTTATTAAAGTTAATCGAAAAAAATCAATAAAAAAACCACTCCAAAATTTGGAGTGGTTTTTCATATATTTTAAAAATTAAATTAAAATTACAAAGCTTGTAACTGCTCTTCAATTTGAGCAATTTTAGATAATGCATCAGCCTCTTTTTTACGTTCTGCATTAATCACTTGTTCTGGCGCACCAGCAACAAATTTTTCGTTTGATAATTTTTTACGAACCGAGTTTAAGAAACCTTGGTTGTAATCCAACTCTTTTTGTAATTTCTCACGCTCAGCTTCAATATCGATATTATCAGACATCGGAACCATAAATTCTAACGTACCAACACGGAAAGCAAAACCTTTTTCTGGTTTATCACCTGTATTGAAATTAGAAACATTTCCTAATTTAGAGAACACATCTACATAAATTTCATTCGCAGCTTGAGCATCAGCAAAAACTTCTAATGCTTCTTTTGGTGACATTCCTTTTTCTGAACGTAATCCACGAATAGCAGTTGTTGCTTCTTTTGTATTTTCAAAATTCTTGATAATCTCTTCATTGAAAGATGTTACTTCAGGATATTTAGAAATAATTAAGGCTTCGTTTTCTGTTCTTTCAGCAATTAAATGCCAAATTTCTTCTGTTAAGAAAGGCATAAATGGATGTAAAACTTTCAATACATTTTCTAAATAAGAAATTGTTGCTGCATAAGTTTTTGCATCAATTGGCTCACCAAAAGTAGGTTTAATTGCTTCTAAGTACCAAGAACAGAAATCATCCCAAATCAATTTATAAATTGCCATCAATGAATCAGATAAACGATATTGATCGTAATTATGTTCGATATCTGCTAATGCTTGTTGGAATTTATTTTCGAACCATTCAACCGCTTTTGTTTGAGCAGAAGTTTGTTCTAAATCTTCTTTCACTTCCCAACCTTTTATTAGACGGAAAGCATTCCAAATTTTATTCGCAAAATTACGTCCTTGTAGACACAAATCAACATCGAAAGGTAAATCGTTCCCAGCAGGCGCTGTTAGCAACATTCCCATACGCGTAGCATCTGCACCATATTCGTTCATCAATTCGATTGGATCTGGTGAATTCCCTAACGATTTTGACATTTTACGCCCTTGTTTATCACGAACAATTCCTGTGAAATATACATTTTCGAAAGGTAATTCGTTACGATACTCATATCCAGCCACAATCATACGCGCAACCCAAAAGAAAATAATATCTGGACCAGTTACTAAATCTTGTGTTGGATAATAATAATTGATTTCTTCATTTTCTGGCTCATTGATTCCGTTGAAAACAGAAATTGGCCATAACCAAGAAGAAAACCAAGTATCTAACGCATCTTCGTCTTGACGTAAATCTTCGATTGTTAATGTAACATTTCCTGTTTTTTCCTGTGCTAATGGTAAAGCTTCTTCTTTTGTTAGAGCAACAACGAAATCTTCGTTTCCATCACCATAGAAAAATGCAGGAATTTGGTGTCCCCACCATAATTGACGAGAAATGTTCCAATCTGTTACATTTTCCATCCAATTACGATATGTATTTTTAAATTTCGCAGGATGAAATTTAATCGTATCATTCATTACATTTTCTAAAGCTGGTTTAGCTAAATCTGTCATTTTCAAGAACCATTGATTTGAAATTTTAGGCTCAATCACCGCTCCTGTTCTTTCAGATGTACCAACTTTATTATTATAATTTTCTACTTTTTCAAGTAAACCTTTTTCTTCTAATTCTTTCTCGATTTCTTTACGCGCTTTGAAACGATCTAATCCAGCATAATTTAATCCTAAATCATTTAATTTCGCATCATCCGTAAAAATATCAATAAAATCTAAATTATGTTTTTTACCTAATTCGTAATCGTTCACATCGTGTGCAGGCGTAACTTTAAGACATCCTGTACCAAATTCGATGTCAACATATTCGTCTTCGATAATATTTACTTTACGACCAACGATTGGAACAATAACTTGTTTTCCTTTCAACCATTCATATCGCTCGTCATTTGGATTGATACAAACTGCAGAGTCACCAAAAATTGTTTCAGGACGAGTTGTCGCCACAACAATATATTGATCAGTTCCGTCAACTTGATATTTTAAATGATATAATTTTCCATTTTTATCAACATGAATAACTTCTTCGTCAGAAATATTTGTCTTTGCTTCCGGATCCCAATTTACCATACGGTATCCACGGTAAATTAATCCTTTGTTATATAAATCAACAAAAACACGTTGAACAGATTCAGATAAATCTGGATCCATCGTAAATTTCGTACGATCCCAATCGCAAGAAGCTCCTAACTTTTTTAATTGGTCTAAAATAATTCCACCATGTTTATGCGTCCAATCCCAAGCGTGATTTAAAAATTCTTCACGACCGATATCAAATTTAGAAACACCTTCCTCTTTTAACTTCGCAACAACTTTCGCTTCAGTAGCAATTGAAGCATGGTCTGTACCTGGTACCCAACAAGCGTTAAATCCACGCATACGCGCACGACGAATTAAAACGTCCTGAATCGTATTATTTAACATATGTCCCATGTGCAAGACACCTGTTACATTTGGTGGTGGAATGACGATTGTGTAAGCTTTTCTTTCATCTGGAGTAGATTTAAAATACTTCTTCTCCATCCAGTATTCATACCATTTTCCTTCAACTTCCGTTGGCGTATATTTAGATGCGATTTCCATTATTTATATATGACTTAAAATAAATTTGGGCAAATTTACACAATCTGCCCAACATTTCTAAGATATTATATAATTTGTTTATTTATTCAATAAATCAATAAGTTTAATTAAATCTTGTTCTTTTTTTATGCTAAGTTTATTTGTACTTACAATTTGATTTACGTCTTTATCTGTAAAATCTTTAAATTTTTTAGTTGAATTTGGAACATTATACATTTTATCACTATAACCAATCAATAATTTCTCTTGTTTAAAATAATTTCTCTTATTAGAAGCATTTAAACCACCAGCACCAAGACCATCTACTCCATCATTAGATAATTTTCTATAAAGTACAATTTTTCGATCTAAAGGTGATAATACTTGTAAATATCTTGATGTTAATGTACCCCCATCAATATAACTTACATACTTAAGAATTTTACCATCATCGAATCTAATAGTCTGGTTTGATAATTTATTCATTTTATATAAATATCCATCTCTTAAAAACTCTAAATCGTCTAGTAATGCATTATATCTAAAATTCTCCTTTTCTTTGAAACCATCTATACTTGCAGGAAGAAAATTAACATTAAAATATTCATCTTTATTAGTAACTCCTTCTGTATATTTCTGTTGTTTTACTTCTGCAACAATAGTTTGTAGATTATATTCATTAACAGTAGCTGTAGAAGACATTTGTGCATTAGTAAAATTGTAAACTAGAAGCATTATTGTAACAATTATTCTTTTCATATTAATATATATTAATTATTTTAGTACTAAAATACAAAAAAAGGTAGACTTTTTGTATTATTTATTTTAACTTTGGTTACAAATTAATTATCGTCATGAAAAAATTAATGTTTTTAGGTGCTTTTGCTTTAGGCGTTACAAGTTTATTTGCTCAAACACTTAGTTTAGAAAAAGAAGAAATTCAATTTGGAAATATAAAGTTGAATACCGAAGTAACAGCTAAGATGAAAGTAACCAACTCAGGTGATAAACCTTTAATTCTTAAAAGCGTTGTTGGTTCTTGTGGATGTACAGTTCCTGAATATCCTACAACACCTATCGAACCAGGAAAATCTGCGGATATTACCGTTAAATATTCAAGTGGTTCTGTGACTGGAGATTTCAATAAATCTGTAACAATCACATCTAACGATCCAGTTTCTTCTCGAAAAATTTTCAGAATAAAAGGAAAAGCGGAATAATTGTAAAGCAAGTTAAATAACTTGCTTTTTTAAGTTAAATAACTTGCTTTTTTCTTTTTATAAATTAAAAACCATTATCTACCTAATAATCTTGAAGTCACATGATTACTAAATATTTCAATTTCATTTGATTTTAGGAACTTAACCTTCATTGTTCCATCAAAATCTTCAACAGAAATGATTTCAATTTCATCATTCAAATGAATATTTTTTGAATTCAAATACTTCAAAAATTCATCAGAAGAACCAATAACAGCGCATATTTCTACTTTATCACCTTCTTTAAATTCGGCCAATTTTTTGTAATTGATAATTTCTATTTTTCCATTTTTATCTGGAATTGGAGAACCATGCGGATCTAATTTAGGAAAATTCAATAATTCGTCCATTTTATCGAAAAAAATTGGACTTTGAATATGTTCTATTTGCTCAGCAATTTCATGAACTTGTTCCCAACCAAATCCCATTTTATCTACCAAAAACATCTCTGTTAATCGGTGTTTTCTTACAATCAAAGAAGCTTTCAGAATTCCTTTATCAGATAACCGAAGTGGTTTATACGATTCATAAATCACCAATTCTTTTTCAGCTAATTTTTTCATCATACTGTTTACAGTAGGCATTTTTATTTCCAAATGCTTACTCAAATCCTTCACATTCACTTCTCCTTTCCCATTTTCAGAAAGATGAAATAATGCTTTTAGGTAATTTTCTTCGACCAATGAATTCATGGAAACAAATATAGTTGAAAATTAAGTAAAATTTAAAAATTCATTTTTAATAATATTTTTGTTAGATTTGTCTAACTTTTTAATTTGATTATAAATTTTACTTAACATGAAAACAACATTTTATTTATTCATCACCTTAACCTCCATTCTATCAAATGCTCAGGAACAAAAAGATTCTATTTATATGGAAGATTCTTCAGAAAATTTAGATGAGATTGTAATTACAGGAACAATGAAAGCTGTAAGAAAATCTGATAGTCCAGTTCCAATTGAAATCTATACACCAAAGTTTTTTCAAAAAAATCCAACACCTTCATTATTTGACGCTGTACAATTAATAAATGGTGTTCAACCACAACTAAACTGTAATGTTTGTAACACAGGTGATATTCATATTAACGGAATGGAAGGTCCATATACCATGATTTTAATTGACGGAATGCCAATTGTTTCTTCTTTATCTACTGTTTATGGTTTGAGCGGAATTCCGAACTCTTTGGTAGAACGAATAGAAGTTGTAAAAGGACCAGCATCTTCCCTTTATGGAACAGAAGCCATGGGTGGTATAATTAATGTAATTACGAAATCTCCTAAATCTGCTCCAAAATTATCTTTGGATGCTTTTACAACTTCTTGGTTGGAAACCAATCTTGATGGTGGATACAAATACAATTTAGGAGAAAAGGTAAATAGTTTATTTGGTTTTAATTACTTTAAATATGGTAATAAGAAAGATAAAAATAACGACGGTTTTACGGATGTAACGTTACAAGATCGCATCACGTTATTCAATAAATTTGATTTTGAACGTCAAAAAAATAGAACAGCATCAGTTGCTTTACGTTATTTATACGAAGATAGATGGGGAGGTCAAATGAATTGGAAAAGAAAACTACACAGAGGAAGTGACGAAGTTTATGCCGAAAGTATTATGACAAATCGTTTTGAAGCGA
This sequence comes from Empedobacter sp. UBA5528, assembly GCF_002426075.1. NCBI lineage: Bacteria > Pseudomonadati > Bacteroidota > Flavobacteriia > Flavobacteriales > Weeksellaceae > Empedobacter > Empedobacter sp. UBA5528. Next base: position 12,556 of record NZ_DINY01000023.1, read on the forward strand.
TAGGAATGTATCAATTACCTATAAAAGAAAAAATAATGACTCAATTTTCTTATAATTTTCATCAACAGAATTCATTTTATGGTCCAGAATCTTATCAAGGAAAACAACAAGTTATTTTTGCTCAAGCTTATTGGGATAAGATAATTGGACAACATAGCTTACTTTTAGGATCTTCATTTAAATATACTTATTATGATGATAACACAAGAGGTACTGGAGAATATGATGAGGATAATAATCTAATCAAGAATAACCCAATGAATACACAGATTCCTGGTATTTTTGTACAAGACGAATGGACATTAAATTCTGAAAACAAATTATTACTTGGTTATCGATTTGATTATGATAAAACACATAAAGGAATACATTCTCCAAGAATTGCATACAAATTTTCACCTTCATCTCATCATACTTTAAGAGCAAGTTTTGGTACGGGATTTCGTGTTGTGAATGTCTTCACAGAAGATCATCGTGCATTAACTGGAGCTAGACAAGTAGTTTTTGAAAATGAATTAAAACCTGAAAAATCATATAATGGAAATATTAATTATGTATTCAAACTACCAACTTCTTTCACCGCTTTAAACTTTGATTTTACAACATTCTATTCTTATTTCACAAACAAAATTATTGCTGATACAGATACTGACGAAACAAAGATTATCTATGACAATTTAGATGGACACGCAATATCTCAAGGAGTTTCTTTAAACATAGATGCAACATTTGACTTTCCTCTAAAAATAATGCTTGGCGCAACCTATATGGATGTATACAAAAAAGAAGATGGAGAAAAAGAAGTTCAATATCATGCACCAAAATGGTCTGGAAATTTCTTAGCAAGTTATACATTCAAAAAAGGTTTTACTGTTGATTTAACCGCCAATTATAATGACAAAATGAAATTACCTCAAGTAGAAAATGATTATCGACCAGAATATTCAAAACCAACTGTTATTGCAAATATTCAATTAAGTAAATCATTTAAGAATAATATTGAAATCTATGGTGGAATCAAAAATATTTTTAATGTTTTACCAAAAGGCGATGTTATTGCTCGTTGGTGGGACCCATTCGGAGAACCTGGAAATGGCGTTACTCCTCCTAAAGGAAGAAACGATGTTATTTTTGAACCAAATGATTACAGCTATACACCTATGCAGGGAACAAGAGGTTTTATAGGTGTTCGATACAATTTACGTTAATGAAAATCTGGTACTTCATATTCATTTTATCATCATGGAATCTCCAAGCACAGATTTCATTAGAAAAATTTAATTCAATTTCTAATGAAAATCCTAAACCAATTCTGCTTTATTTTTCAACCAATTGGTGTAGTTACTGTATGATTCAAAAGAAACAATTAGAAAAAGATGATGAATTACTTCAAATTCTAAATAATGACATTTATTTTATTGAATTTGATGCAGAAACAAATGAATCTATTATTTTTTTAAACAAAAAATATGAACCTAAATCGAATAAAAAAACTCATCCATTTTTGGAAGAATTTATTGATAAAAACGAACAAATTAGTTATCCATATTGGGTTTTAATCTCAAAAGATTTTAAAATTGAAATGACTTATGCTGGATTAATTAAAAATAAACCACTAAAACTTTTATTGAAAAAGTATTTACAAAAACCTTAATTTTTAGATTTACAAAAAAAAGCCTCAATGTTAATTGAGGCTTTTTAATCACAAAAATTTACTCAAACGCAATTATCGAAAGTTTTGGATTTTCAATAATCTCTTTTTGTTTGAGCTTTTCTATATCAATCACACCAACAATGTGATTGTAATTTTTACTTTGATAACGCTCTTCTATTTCATCAAAAATGTTTGAAACATCATCTGCTTGATTCTCAAAACCGATATAAATTCTCTTTTTTCCTGTTTGATTAAAAACTCCTTCTTCTTTGTTTTCATATTTTCGAATCGAATATTGATAATCATATTTTAACGCAGAAATATCACTCAAAACAGCCGAAGAAGTTGGGAAACGTCCTGCTCCTTTTCCGTATAAAAATTGTTCATCCGAAAGCGAACTTCCAATCAAAACACCATTATATTCGTTGTTTACAAGCGCAATTGTTTTATTTAATTCAACAAAAGTTGGTAAAACTGTTGATGTAATTTCACCTGTTTGATGATTAATTTTAGAATTCGCAATCAACTTTATTGTATAATTTTTTTCTTTCGCGTATTTAAAATCTTCCACTTTCAATGAGGTAATTCCTTTTCGAATAACTTGCTCAACATCAATCTTTTTACCAAAAGCATGCAAGGTAATAATTGCTAATTTACTCGACGCATCAAAACCCTCCACATCAGCCGTTGGATCAGCTTCTGCAAAACCACTTTCTTGCGCTGCTTTTAAGGCATCTTGATACGACTCATTTTCATTTGCCATTTTCGTCAAAATGTAATTTGTTGTGCCATTTACAATTCCTGAAACATAATTCAATAAATCGTTATCAAAATATTCTTCTAAATTTCTAATAATCGGAACTGATCCACAAACAGATGCTTCATAAAGAAAAGAAACATTATTTTTTGCTTGCAAATCCAATAATTCTTTGTGATGATCGGCAATCAATTTTTTATTTGCACTTACCACATGTTTTCCTTTATTAAACGCTTTTATAATGATATCATGCGCCGCATCAGCATCCGAAATTAACTCAACAACAACATTTATTTCATCATCATTTAAAATATCATCCGCATTAGTCGAAAATAATTCAGACGGAGCATTTCTAGGTTTAGAATTATCTTTAATCACAATTTTTTTAATTGCAGCATTCAATTGTGGTTTTTCTTCCAATACCTTGTAAATTCCTTCTCCTACAACTCCAAATCCGAACAATCCGATATTTATTTTTTTCATGTATTCTTTTGTTTTAATAATTTTTTATCAGAGAAAAGTGAAGAAAAAAAAATGGTTCAACCGCATAAAAACAATTGAACCATTTTGAATAAAGAATATTATTGAATGATTGGTTTACAGTAGTTTTTATTCATCTTTCCTATAAGGATGGATTTAGCACCTTGATTCGTTAATCAGGTTGCTAAAGTTTCTTTGGGCCATTTCCCTCCACTTTTCTTGATAAAATGTAAATTTTAATGAACTATTTCTGAGGACAAATTTAGGCGAAAGAATTCTATATATCCAAATTAATTTTACTTACATTATTTAATATTTTCCGTAATTAGTGATAAGAATACACTAATTATGAATTTTATTCTATAAATATAAATATGTAAAAATAATTTTCTAAAAAACACAATTAAAAGAAAAAACAAATCTTAATATTTTTTAATAAAAATAGGTTTTTATTAAAAATATTCTAAAAACAATTAGTTTTAACAATTGATTAAAATATTATTTCTTTAAAAATATCATTTTAAAGAATATTTTTCTAAAATAAATTTCAAAAATGACCTATTAGAGATTTTGAACTATTTCAAACAAAAATTATTTCTATGAACCAAATTCTAAACTCGTTTTTTTCAATCTTGATTTTTTTATTCTCAATACTTTAAATAATTTTGCACATAGCTTTATAAAGAAAGATGGAGGGAATAGGCCCGTTGAAATCTTAGCAACCCAAAGTATAGTTGGGTGNNTAAATCCTACTCAAATAGAGAAAGATAAGGACACTCACCTCACACTTCTTCCCATAAGGCTTTTAAAATATTTAGAATGAAATTAAACGATATACTAAAAGAGCGTATTGTAATTTTAGATGGTGCGATGGGAACAATGATCCAAAAGCATAATTTACAAGAAGAAGATTATCGTGGAGAACGATTCAAGGATTTTCATACGTCTTTAAAAGGAAATAACGATTTATTGGTTTTAACGCAACCGCAAATTATCAAAAATATTCACCGAGAATATTTGGCTGCTGGTGCAGATTTAATCGAAACAAATACGTTCAATGCCAATATTATTTCTATGGTTGATTATGATATGGTTGATTTGGTTGATGAATTAAATTACGAAGCCGTTCGCTTAGCAAAAGAAGCTTGTGAAGAGTTTTCTACCCCAGATAAACCTCGTTTTGTAGTTGGATCTTTAGGTCCAACCAACAAGACAGCCTCTATTTCGCCACAAGTAAATGACCCTAGTTATCGCGATGTGGATTTTGATTTATTGGCAAATGTATATTATCGTCAAGCAAAAACAATGTTAGAAGCTGGTGCAGATATTTTACTTGTCGAAACTATTTTTGATACTTTAAATGCAAAAGCAGCATTTTATGGAATTCAAGATGCGATAGAAAAAACAGGAATCAACGTTCCTCTAATGGCTTCTGGTACAATAACAGATAAATCTGGACGTACACTTTCTGGACAAACAACAGAAGCTTTCTTGATTTCATTAGAACATATTGATTTAATTTCAGTTGGGTTAAATTGTGCTTTAGGTGCAACAGATTTGATTCCATATTTAGAAGTATTAGCCGAAAAAGCACCATTTTATGTCAGCGCATACCCAAATGCTGGTTTACCAAACGCTTTCGGTGGATACGATGAAACTCCTGAAATGATGCGAGATTTTATCAAACCTTTCTTAGATAAAAAATTGGTTAATATTTTGGGTGGATGTTGTGGAACTACACCAGATCATATCAAATTGATGGCAGATTTAGCAAAAGAATACGAACCTCGAAAAATTAGTGAACAATGTCAGGCGTAAAAATTCAACTTTCTGGATTAGAACCTTTAATTGTACGAGAAAATTCAAACTTTGTAAACGTTGGCGAACGTACAAATGTAACTGGTTCTAAAAAATTCTTGCGATTAATCAAAGAAGAAAAATTTGAAGAAGCACTTCAGGTTGCACGTGACCAAGTGGATGGTGGCGCGCAAATTATCGATATCAATATGGATGAAGGTATGCTTGATGGTGTAGCTTCTATGGTAAAATATTTGCGTTTGATTGCTTCTGAACCTGATATTTCGAAAGTTCCAATTATGATTGATTCTTCGAAATGGGAAATTATTGAAGCTGGTCTAAAAAATGTTCAAGGTAAAGCGATTGTCAACTCAATTTCTTTAAAAGAGGGAGAAGAATTATTTATCGAACATGCGAAGAAAATTAAACGTTACGGTGCTGCAACAGTGGTTATGGCGTTTGATGAGAAAGGTCAAGCGGATAATTATGAACGTCGAATCGAAATCGTAAAACGTTCGTATGATATTTTGGTAAATCAAGTAAATTTCAATCCAAGAGATATCATTTTTGATGTGAATATTTTCCCAGTTGCAACAGGAATGGAAGAACATCGCCGTAATGCCATCGATTTTTTTGATGCAACAAAATGGATCAAAGAAAATCTTCCACATGCGTTAGTTTCGGGTGGAGTTTCGAATGTTTCGTTTTCCTTCCGTGGAAACAATGCGGTTCGTGAAGCGATGCACACGGCGTTTTTATATCACGCCATCAAACACGGAATGGATATGGGAATCGTCAATCCAGAAATGATTGAGATTTACGATGATATTCCAAAAGATTTATTAGAGCACGTTGAAGATGTTTTATTGGATCGACGTGACGATGCAACAGAGCGTTTGATTGATTTTGCCGAACATCTAAAAGGTGTTACAAAAGAGAAAAAGAAAGATGACGCTTGGCGTGAGTTACCATTAGAAAAACGTATTGAAATTTCTTTAGTAAAAGGAATAACAGAATTTATTGATGAAGATACTGCCGAAGCTTTAGAAAAAATTGGTTCACCTTTACGCGTTATCGAAGGTCCTTTGATGGATGGAATGAACGTCGTTGGAGATCTTTTTGGAAGCGGAAAAATGTTCTTACCTCAGGTTGTGAAATCAGCGCGTGTAATGAAAAAGTCGGTTGCTTATCTAACGCCTTTTTTAGAGGAAGAAAAACTTAGAAATAAAACAGACAAAGAACCTTCTAAAATCTTAATGGCGACTGTTAAAGGCGATGTTCACGATATTGGGAAAAATATTGTTTCTGTTGTTTTGAGTTGTAATGGTTTCGAAATAATAGATTTAGGCGTAATGGTTTCTTCTGAGACTATTTTAGATGAAGCGCAAAAAAATAATGTCGATGTAATTGGTCTTTCTGGGTTGATTACCCCTTCGTTAGATGAAATGGTACATGTTGCCAAAGAAATGAAACGTCTTAATCTTGATATTCCGTTAATGATTGGTGGTGCAACGACTTCTAAAGCGCATACAGCCGTTAAAATTGCACCAGAATATGATAAAGCAATTCATGTTTTAGATGCTTCTCGTTCGGTTACAATTTGTCAAAAATTGATTGGAAATCAACAAGCAGAATTACTTACAGAAACAACTACTGATTATACAAAAATTAGAGAAGGTTTCTTAAATCGTGCTGTATCAAAGGAATATCTATCAATTGAAGATGCTCGAAAAAATAAATTAAAAGTTGATTTTGAAGAAAATAAACCTTTTAAACCAAATAAATTAGGTGTTTTCACGCATCGAACAACAGTTTCTGAATTAAGAGATTTTATAGATTGGACTCCATTTTTCAAAACGTGGGATTTACACGGAAAGTTTCCAGCGATTTTAGATGATGAAATTGTCGGAACAAATGCGAAAGAATTATATGTTGATGCATTGTCGATGTTAAATAAAATCGAAACTGAAAATTTAGCAAAACCAAAAGCTGTTTTTGGGCTTTTCAAAGCGAATACGGTAAACGATGACACGATTGAATTGTTTGATGAAAATGATAACAAAATCGAAGAATTCTACACACTTCGTCAACAAGCAAAAAAATCGAAAGAGCAACCAAATATTTCGATTGCTGATTTTATTGCGCCAAAAGATTCAGAAATTCAAGATTATATAGGTGCATTTGCGGTGACTGCAGGACAAGAAATTGAAGAGGTTGCCAAAGCTTACGAAACGAATTTAGATGATTACAATTCGATTATGGTAAAAGCAATTGCTGATCGTTTGGCAGAAGCTTATGCAGAATGTTTGCACAAATATGTTCGTACAGAAATTTGGGGTTATGGAAAAGATGAAACTTTATCAAATGACGAATTAATTTCAGAAAAATATAAAGGCATTCGTCCTGCTCCAGGTTATCCTGCTTGTCCTGACCATTTAGAAAAAGAAACGATTTTCAAAATTTTGGATGTGGAGAAAAATGCAGGAATTGAGTTAACAAGTTCGTTGGCGATGTATCCCGTTTCGTCTGTTTCAGGTTATTATTTTGGAAATCCAGAAGCAAAATATTTTGGAGTTGGAAAAATAAAAATGGATCAGGTTGAAGATTTTGCTAAACGTAAAAATATAGAACTTGATAAAGCTGAGCGTTGGTTGAGTCCTAATTTGGCGTAAAAGCGTTATGCGTTATGAAAAAATAAATTTGTGTTTCTTAATGAAGCTTTGCGAAATAAAGAATCTTAGATTCCTCGACAAGCTCGGAATGACAGAAACACAAAGTCATTCTGAACTCGTTTTCAGAATCACACAAGTTTGGATGAGATGCTGAAATAAATTTAGAATGATAACGAACGTAGAACAAAACAAAAAAATGCGTTAGGGATTGCAGTGAAAATCCTTTTTTGTTGATTTCGACTTCGCTTAATCAACAAAAAAGATTGCAACGAAAAGCCCGCCCGAAGGGAACGCCATTATAAAAGAAATTATATAATCGAAATTCGAGATTCGAACTTCGCTAAACGATAAAATAAAGAATGAAAGTTACCGAACATATAGAACGCGCAAACGGAAAACCGTTGTTTTCTGTGGAAATTTTACCACCTTTGAAAGGACAAGATGTCAATGCAACGTTCAAAACTTTAGATCCATTAGTTGAATTAAATCCAGCTTTTATCGATGTAACTTATCATCGTCAAGAGTATATTTACAAACAGAAAGAAAACGGGTTGTTGAAGCGCTATCAGGTACGAAAACGTCCTGGTACAGTTGCGATTTGTGCTGCGATACAGAATCATTATAAGATAGATGCAATTCCGCATTTGATTTGTGGTGGATTTACAAAAGAGGATACAGAAGATGCGTTAATCGATTTGAATTTCTTGGGAATTGATAATCTTTTGGTTTTGCGTGGAGATCCTATTAAATCGGAAAAATCTTTTGTGCCAGAAGTTGGAGGACATGCGCATGCATCGGAATTGATTGAGCAAATTACGGCTTTAAATACAGGAAATTATCTAGACGACGAACTACAAGAATCGCATGCAATGGATTTTTGTATTGGTGTAGCGGGTTATCCTGAGAAGCATTTCGAATCACCAAATCTTGCAATGGATTTGTATTATTTGAAAAAGAAAGTGGAATTGGGAGCTGATTATATCGTGACGCAAATGTTTTTTGATAATCAGAAATATTTTGATTTCGTTAAAAAATGTCGCGAAATGGATATTAATATTCCGATTATTCCGGGTATAAAACCTTTGACAACTTTCAATCAACTAACGTCGATTCCACAAAATTTCTATTTGGACTTACCAGAAGCTTTGGCAATGGAAGTTTTGAAGTCGAAAGATAAGGAACGAATCAAGGAAATCGGAATTGAATGGTGTATTCAACAATGTAAAGAGTTGATCGATTTTGGTGTTCCTGGATTACATTTTTATACAATGAGTAATTCTATAAATACAAAAAGAATCGCTGAGGCAGTTTATTAAAATAACAATAGTTGGTTGTTTATCTTTTCACAAATAAACAACCAAAATTATTAATTAAATTAATACGTAAAAATTAATCCATAGAAAAATTGTTTTTCCCCCTTATAGTCTTATAACTCATCATTACAGCGATAAGCGAAATAATTGTAACCGAGAAACTGATGTTCAAGATAAAATCCGCATGATCTACATTTAACATTTTTAAAAAGACAGAAACAAGAAGTAAAATACTACTTACAAGGAAGAACTTAATTGTGTTCTTAAAAATCAATTTATTCATATTGTGTTAAATTTTGGTTAAATAAAAATAAATAAAAAATTATATAATCCAATTTTTTTTTGACTTATTCAATATTAAATTTTAAATAACAAACGTTAGTAAAACTTTATTTATCTGCACATTACATTAACTGAATTAAATCTAAATTCCTTATTTTTGATCATATAAAACTATAAATGGATCTTTTTAACGATTTATTTGACGGACAACAAAATCTACTTCCAAAAGATGGAACTGTAAATTATTTTGGACAAATTATGACCGATGAAAAAGCGCATCATTATTATTCTATATTATTAAATGAAATTGAATGGAAAAACGATCAAGCAATAATATTTGGAAAATTGATAGAAACTAAACGAAAAATTGCTTGGTATGGAGATTTTCCATTTGCTTATACCTATTCCAAAATCATGAAAACAGCTTTGCCTTGGACTGATACTTTACTTGAATTAAAAAAATTAGCTGAGGAAAAAACTGGCGAAACTTATAATTCTTGTTTGGTAAATTTATATCACGATGGTTCCGAAGGGATGGCTTGGCATAGTGATGGTGAAAAACAATTGAAACGTCATGGCGCAATTGCCTCGCTAAGTTTCGGCGCTGAACGTAAATTTGGTTTTAAACATAAAGAAACTAAAGAAGTAATTGCTTTAAATCTTGCAAGTGGTAGTTTATTAGTTATGAAAAATGAAACACAAGATTATTGGCTGCATCGCTTACCTCCTACTAAAAAAGTAAATTCGCCACGAATTAATCTAACATTCAGAACAATAGATTTGGAGCAATAATTATTTTTGCTTGGAGATTTCAGCTTTATAAAAAGTCAAACTTTGTTGATTAAATTTATTCAGAAATGCATCATTAAAATCATTCAAAGAAATAACATCCAAATCAATTTTAGTTTTTAGCGTTGGTAAAGCAATCACTTTATTTGATGATTTATCCAAACTATTCCATTTCGCAATAAACTCTTTTGTAGCTGTAATAAAAGTTGATTCGCCATTTTCTTTCGAATAATCATCCGAAACTATTGAACGTTTTATGGCAGATAATTCAATCTTTTTTGTCTGACGATTGTATCGAAAATAAGATGTAAACAAAACATCTCCTATTTTATTGATAATCTTGAAACCTTTCTTTGTTTCCTCAATCTTCGTATTACGATCCAATTCATTAAAAGCTAAACTACTCTGCTTTTTATATTCAGTATCAGAAAGTAAAAACTCTATTTTATTCGTTTCAAAATTAATTGAAACCTTGTCAAACTTTCCATCGCCATCCAAATCTTTCACAATCGATTGTTTGGCAAAAGTTAGTAAACTCATGCTCAAAAATAACGATATGAAAAATGTTAATCTCATCAGAAAGTATAATCTCTTAAATTTTATTTAAAGATACCACAAAAAAAGCTCCAAAAAGGAGCTTTAACTATTTAATAACAGGATTTATATCCAAAATATTTTCTTTTCGATATTTTTCGATAAAATCATCTGTAAAATTTTCGCTTCCTAACAATTTATTTTCTTGTAAAACCTTTTTAATATCAAGCTTTTTATAAGCTTGTAACATCGGTTCAGAAATCGCTTTATACGTAAAATGCCACGGTTCATATTTGAATCCTTTTCTCGCTGAATTATCCGTGTACACCAAATAAAAACCATATTTAGATGCATTTTCATCTAACCAAAGTTTAAATTTATGCATTGATCCTCCTTCGTTAAAATGTTTCTCATTCAACGGATCTGCTGGTATTCCGCGCGTTCCGTCTATAATATCCAAATCAGTTCCCCAATGGTGACGAGAAGTTCCTGGAATGGTAGAATATTCAATAATCTTTTCGATGTTTTCTTTCGCTGCAATTTTCTTCGCTTGATTTGCTTTATACTTGCGCTCCCAAATTCCGTTTTGATACGTATAATTTCTATAGCTCGAAATCACTTGTATTTTAAAACCTGCTTTTTGTGCATCAGCTTTCATTAATTCAAATTGTTTTGCAACTTCTGGCAACAATTTATACCCATTTCCAACCATCGTAGGGTTGCCTTTACCAATCAATTCAGCCGTTGTAAAAGTAGGTAAAATAGTATCTGTTTCTTCTGGAGTTTGATCGCTGTTACCGAAAGCACAACCAGCATTTAGCATAAAAGCAAGTAAAATTAAATAAGAAAATTTCATAATATTAAATTGAGACATTATGGTAAGTATTAGATTTTGGTTTATTTTTATCAAAATTAAAGAATAAAAGTGGAGATTGTTATAATAATCGTATTGATTTTATTGAACGGAATTTTTTCCATGTCAGAAATGGCACTTGTTTCGTCAAGAAAATTCAAATTAGAAAATCAAATGAAGAAAGGAAGTTCTGGTGCTAAAACGGCTTTAGAACTTGCTGAGAATCCGAACAAATTTTTATCAACCGTACAAATCGGAATTACCCTTATTGGTATCTTATTAGGGGTTTTCTCGGGTGATAAACTAACTGCAAATTTAACAGAATTTTTAACATCTATTTCTTTCATTGCACCTTACGCCAAAACACTTTCTCCAATTATTATGGTAGTAATCATCACTTATTTTTCGATTGTATTTGGCGAATTATTACCAAAACGTTTGGGAATGAAATTTCCTGAAATGGTTTCTACTATTGTTTCGAAACCGATGAAATGGTTATCTATCATCACTTCTCCATTCGTTTGGTTGTTAACAGTTACCAATAATTTTTTCTTAAAATTGTTTGGTATTAAAGACGATAGCAGCGAAGTTGTTTCGGAAGAAGAAATTAAAAATATCATCAAAGAAAGTACAGAAGGTGGTGAAATTCAGGAAAAAGAACACGAAATCTTAGAACGTGTTTTCGAGCTTGGAGATCGTCGTGTGAACACGTTAGCAACGCATCGTTCGGAAATTGCTTCATTAGATATTTCAGATGATTATGAGAAAGCACGTGCAAAAGTTAAGAAAAATAAATATTCAGCCTACCCTGTTACGAAGAACAATAATCTGGACGAAATCGTTGGTATCTTGAAACTAAAAGATATGTTTGGTGTAAGTAAGGAAGATTTTAGCCTGAAAAAATTTATACACAAACCTATTTTTGTCAATGAAAATTCGTTTAGTTATCCTTTGTTGGAAATGTTACAGAATTCACAAGCACATTTTGCCATTATTTTAGACGAATATGGTACGACGGCTGGAATTGTAACAATAAACGATATTTTGAACGAATTGGTTGGTGATACACCAGAGAACCAAGACGAAGATTACGAAATCGTAGAACGTGAAGATGGTACATGGTTGATCGATGGGCAATTTTCGATCTATGAATTCGAGAAGTTTTTTGAGATTGATATCGACGAAGACATCGAAAATAGATATGTTACCGTTGCTGGAATTTTCTTAGATAAATACGAAACCATTCCAAATGTTGGTGATAAGGTAGAAGTAGAAGATTTGACACTAGAAATTGTAGACAAAGACGGTAATCGTATTGATAAAATATTGGCATATCGTAAGAAATAAAAAACTCAACCAAATGGTTGAGTTTTTTATTAACTCACTAATTTATTTTTTGAGCAGTAATATAATTTTCTCCATTAGCACTAATCCCTAGACCAGTAAATAGATTTATAGCGATGCTGTCTGGGTAGTGGTATTTGAATTATTCTAATTAGAATATTTTCTAGAACCTTGTCAAAATGTTGTAATTTGTTGTTTCTCTTGTCCCTTCACCTATTATATTAATTCAATAACTGAAAAGGCTGTTTTATAATAAATTATAAAACAGCCTTTTATTAAATTACTAAATATTAAATCTTCCTAATGTCCTCCTTCAGATTTAACTTCACCAAGATTTATTCCTTGTTTTTTAAGAATTTTAGGCGTTGCAATTGCATAAAATACAAGATACACAAAACATAAAATACAAACAATATAACTAGAATGAACAGTTGATAAATCTGCAATATACCCTTGGAATATACTTACTAATCCTCCTCCCATAATCATCATAATTAAGAAGTTACTTCCTTGCGAAGTGTTTTTTCCTAAACCATTAATTGCTAATGCAAAAATACAAGGCCATAATGTACTACAGAACAAACCAACACTTGTAATAGAATAAATAGAGACTAAACCAGTTGTATTCATTCCGATTAATAATGCTACAATTCCAATAATTGAGAAAGTTAATAACATTTTAGCAGGGTTTCCATTTGTCCATAAAGAAGCTAAAATCATTATTAAAATAATTACACTATATAGATAAAATGGTTTCAAATCATGCCCTGCAATGTAATTAACTAATAAGAAAATCCCAAAAGCTAAATAAGGTGCTATAAATTTAAGAGCCAATGTTTTTGTCTTATCTAAACCAAATGCTTCTGCTGCACCACCCCAACGACCAATCATCATACTTGCCCAATATAACGAAACATATGGTGTTACTCCTTGTATATCGAACCCTAATTCATTGTGCATATATGCTGGTAAATTACTTACAGTAGAAACTTCTACACCTACATATAAGAAGATCGCAAGCATTCCTAATAATAATTGAGGATATTTTAAGGCTGATGATTTATCATTTTTTGAAGTTGCAATCGCACTATCCTCTTCTTGTTCTGGATGATTTGGTAAAGACGAAAATTTCAAGAAAATAGCAACAGCTAAAAAAGCAACACCCAAACACAAATATGGAATTTTAACTGCTTCTATACTCAAAGTTGTTTCTCCTTCTCCTCCTGCACCAAAAATTGCATAAGCAACAATTAAAGGTCCAATTGTAGTTCCTAAGTTATTAATACCTCCAGCTAATGTTAAACGTTGAGATCCAGTACTTGCATCTCCTAAAGCAATTGCAAGCGGATTAGCAACAGTTTGTTGCAACGAAAAACCTAGACCTACAGTAAACAAACCTGTTAACATTAAAGGAAATGATCCTGTATTGGCTGCTGGAATAAAAAAAAGCGTTCCAATAGCTGATAAAAGAAGTCCAAAAGATAATGAATTCTTATACCCAAATTTATTGATTAAATCTTGTTTAGCTAATAATGAAACGCCCATATAAATTAAAGCTCCAACCGTATAAGCTATATAATAAGCTACTGCGACTAATTGACTTTCGGCTTGGGATAAATCAAATGATTTTTTAAAAACTGGAATTAAAATTTCATTACTTGCCGCTACGAATCCCCAAAAGAAGAATACTGTAACCAGTGGGATAAATTGACCCCAATTAGTTTTTTGTGATTGACTCATGTGTTTTGATATAATTTTTTTTTAAATATTGGTTGATGATTGCCTAAACAACCAGCTTATAAATATAGGTTATTTATAGTTTAATTTACAAATAGGTGAATGCTTAAATATTATACAGCACAAAGAAAAAAACTATATATTCAATAAATAAATATTATTTTTTTACAGATCAAATAATAATTAATAGATTATTTTTAACAAAAACATGTTAAATGTATTTAAAATTTAATTTCTCACTTTTTTATAAATCAAAAAAAAACTGTCCGATTAAGACAGTTTTCATTGTGTATTTATTCTTTATTTCACAGGAGTTTCTCTCGCAGCTTCGTATATAATCGAATCTCTTTGCTCTTGCGTCAAGTCATATTTGTAATCAAATATTGCAGATTCCCAATCTCCATATCCAACATTCGGCAATACAATAAATCGTTTTCCAAATTCAGATTTTAAAGTTTCTACAGCTGCCGCTCTTTCTTTTTCAGATTTATGATTATCAAATAAAGAAGAAAAATCTGTTAAACTATCTCCTAACAATAAAACAATGTCATAATCTTTCGAAATATTTTGACGACGTGCTTCTTTGCTACTTTCTTTACTTCTCAAAATCAAATTCTGAGCACTTTGAATTGGATAATTGTATTTTTCTAAATTTGCCAAAGTTCCAGGACGCTCTACTTCGTATCGATTTGTAACGTAAAAAATCTGAACACCTTTACTCGCTGCATACTGAAAAAACTCTTGAGAACCAGCCAAAGGAGTTGCAATTCCTTTCGACGTCCAATTTGCCCAAGTTTCTTGCGACCACGTTTTTCCTTGACGCGCCATTTCTACTGCATAGTACGAATTATCCAAAAAAGTTTCGTCAATATCCGTTACAATCGCTAAAGGTTTTGCGCCTTTTGTCGCAATTGCTTCATCCAATCTCATTTTAGCAACATTATAAGCTTGCTGGCTTAAGGCTTGATATTCAGCAGCACGTTGTTGAAAAAATGCAGCATAAATTTTACCATCAACTTGTAAACTTTTTTGCTGAACTGGTTGTTGTTCAGTAACTATTTTTGGTGTTTGACAAGCTGTTAATCCAAAAAGCATCAAGCTTCCAAGCATCAATTGTATATGTTTCATATCTCTAAATTCTGAAATGCAAAATTAAGCCTTACAATTCAAATCAAAAAATCAGATTACTGAATGTATTTAATCGATTCGAAAGTTGTTTGATGAAAATAGTTTTTGAACTGATGATGTTCTCCATTAATTTCTATATCAATTTCCAGATAATCGTTTTGATTAAAATGAATTAAATCTGTTTCGAAAAAATAAATATTTCGGATAACGTGAGAATCAGGTAAAATGGTATTTTTCAATAAAATATCATTTGTCCCCATTGCCAATTCTCCATAAAATGTAACATCAGCTTTGATTTTTTTTTGAGAAAAATTTGAATAAAAATCAGCTTCAACGATATTTATACGAACTGTTTTTTCGGTATTATTTTGAATAGAAATTAAGAATTCTAATGTATTTTTTTTCTTTGTTACCGAATCTATTTTTACTTGAAATTCTGAAATTTGTTGATTAGAATCATCAATCAAATCATCATTTTTTTCAATTTTTAAAAACGATATTTTTGGTTCTTCTTCTTTCGGAAGTGGTTTTTCAATTGGAACTGTTTTTAATTTTTTGTTAATAACAAACAGCACTAACAATACAAGTAAAATGAATAAATATTTCATTTTACAAATTTAGAAATTAAATCGTTTTTCTGATTTCGAAAAAATGATTTGTTTCGTTTTAGACAATTTTTTTTCTGAAACGAAAAGCACAAAAAGCTAAAACAAATACACTTCCTGCTACAGCAAAACTAATAGGATTTGAAGATTTAGAGCTATTTTCAGTAAAATTTGTTTGTATTAATTGACTATTTAAACCAGAAGATTGAGCAAATGAAATAGTTGTACTTGCAATGAATAGTAATAAAAATTTGAAGAGAGTTTTCATAATAATGAATTAAATAAAAAGTTTGGTTTTGATATTAAGAATCGATAAAACAAATACAATGCCTAATTTTCTTAAAATTAAATAATTTGCAATTTAGTAATGCCACTCAAATTCAATAATCAATTTTTTGGAGCATAACAATTAGGAGATAAAATATAAACTATTTATCAAAACCCTATAAACAAAATAACTCAATTCATTTTCAGAATTGAGTTATTTATTAATGATGTAAAAACTTTAATCTAGTTCTATTTTCACGAAATGATTGTCCAATAAATGATCAATTAAATCTTGCGATTTATAATCAATCGGATCTTTTATTTGTTCTTTTGCTTTTGTATGTTCTTCAATTCGATGCAAAGCTTTATAAAAGCGTCGAACTTCATTCAAATTCTTCAAAATTAATTTTGGAGCTTCAGCTTTTTCTCCATTTTCTTCTTTGCAAATCATCGTAAAATAAGACGAATTACAATGTTTAATTTCGCCCGTTTGGATGTTTTGACTTTCTACTCGAATTCCTACAACGATTGACGTTCTTCCTACATAGTTAACCGATGCTTTTAGGGTTAATAATTCTCCTACTTCTACTGGCGTTAAGAAATCTACTCTATCCACAGATGCTGTTACACAGTACTTTCCAGAGTATTTGGAAGCACATGCAAATGCAATTTGATCGAGTAGAGAAAGAATGAATCCACCATGAATTTTTCCACTAAAATTGGAATGTGATGGAAGCATTAATTGCGAAAAAGTTACCAATGAACTTTTTACCGTTTTGTAAATCATTTTATCTATTGTTCTGTGTGTGTTCAATTTGTAGTAATTAAGTTTAGACTGTAAAATTCATCTGCAATTTCGCGGTTATTAGACAAACGAGGAACTTTATTTTGTCCACCCAATTTCCCTATCGATTTCATATAATGCTGAAAACCTTCTGTTTTAACCTCAGAAACAACAAGTGGACGCAAAATATTTCCCGTAATCAAATCATCATAATATGTATTTTGACGACGCATTTGTGCATCCAATTCTTGATTAAAAATTGTTAAATTCTCAGGTTTTTTATCAAACTCGATTAACCATTCATGATGAGGCAAACCTTCTGCTGGATTAACTTGAGGCGCAACTGTAAACTCATTTACACTCGCTGGATGTTTTTCTAAAGTTTTTTGTAACGCCTGCTCCACTTCGTGACCAATTACATGTTCTCCAAAAGCAGATGTATAATGTTTAATTCGACCAGAAACAACAATTCTATAAGGTTTTATCGAAGTAAAACGAACTGTGTCACCAATATTATATCCCCACAAACCTGCGTTTGTATTGAGAATTAGAACATAATCTTTTCCTACTTCAACATCTTTCAAGGAAATTCGGGTTGGATTTTCATCAAAAAATTCATCAACTGGAACAAATTCATAAAAAATTCCATTGTTCAATAAAAGCAATAAATCATCACTTGTTTGTGAATCTTGATATGCAATAAACCCTTCTGAAGCAGGATAAGTCTGAATACAATCTATTTTTCGACCAATTAATTGATTCACTTTATCGCGATATGGTTCATAATTTACACCTCCTGTTACCATTAATTGTAAATTCTTAAAAATCGACTGAACGTTTTCTTTTCCAGAAACTTTAATCAATCGTTCAAAATACATAATCAACCAAGGCGGAATCCCAGAAATCAGCGTCATATCAGCTTTCACCGTTTCATCCACTACTCTATCCACTTTCGTTTCCCAATCTTCAATCACATTTGTTTCATAAGACGGCAAACGATTTTTTTGTAAATAATTTGGAACAAAATGCGCACTAATTCCAGAAAGTCGACCAACTTTCAATCCGTTTATATCTTCGAGAATTGGACTTCCTTGTAAGAAAATCATTTTTCCGTCAACAAAATTAGAATTCTTTGTTTCATTAATATAAAACAATAAAGCATTTCGAGCAGAATTTATATGCGAAGGAACGGATTCTTTTGTAAGCGGAATATATTTTGCACCAGAAGTAGTTCCAGAAGTTTTAGCTAAATAAAGAGGTTTTCCAGGCCATAGAATATTAAGTTTCCCTTCAATTACCTCATCAAAATAATGTTTCAACCCTTCGTAATCGTTGATTGGAACTTGCGATTTGAAATCTTCATAATTTTTGATTGATTCAAAATGATGATCAACTCCAAACTTTGTATTTTTTGCAGCAATAATCAATTCATTTAGAATTTTGTCTTGTGTTTCTAGCGGATTATTTATCCACTTTTGTTCTTTGTTGACAATGTATTTTGCAAAAATTTTCGCTAAAAAAGCTTTCATGCTGTTCCTTTAAAACATTATTATTGGTCGAATTTAAACGAATATTCTAAATAATTTAACAACAATTGCAATGATTTTTCTTAGTCAAATCACTAATTACATTAAAGCTAAAACGTTAGCTATCATTTTATAATCATCCCGTAAAAAGTCGCTTCTCTATTATTTCTATTCCACATAAAATTATCTTATTTTTTCGAAGGATACAAGATTTTTTCTAATCGAACGTTTTATTGTAGATTTGTTTTTATTCGCTATCATGAAAAAGATTGTACTGAGTATCTTCGCCGCAAGTTTTTTAATCGGCTGTTCTACGCAAAAAAATAGTTTCAAAAACCGACAATATCACAAGATGACATCGTGGTTTAATGGAGTATTCAATGCTGAGGATGAGTTAGAAAAAAAGAACACAGAACTACAAACAAATTATGTAGAAAATTACTCGAAGATTTTACCTGTTGGAATAGAATATTTTTCTGTTTCGGACTCTGCTAATTTAGGTGAATTTAATACGCCCAATTTTGGTATTGGAAGTGGAAATCGAAATAATCAAGATAAAGTAGAAAAACCTGTTGGATTTGCTGCTGTAGAGGCAAAAGCTTCGAAAGCAATCGAAAAACATTCGATGTTAATTAAAGGAAAAGAAAATAATCCTTTGATGGGTCGCGCTTATTTATTGATTGGAAAATCATTATTTTATCAAAAAAAATACTTTGAAGCGCTTGATGCTTTAAACTATGTTGTCAAAAATTTCAAAGATTCTAAATACGCGCAAGAAGCGCATGTTTACAAAACTGTTGCCGAAATAAAAGGTGGAAATTACTTTGATGGAATCGAAACTTTACAAAAACTTTACGAAAACGATCCGTATAAAAGTAAAGAATTAAAAACAATGATTGCGCGTACCTATGCTCAATTTTTAATTGATCAAAAAAAGTACGAAGAAGCACTTGATCCATTGCAAAAAGCCGAATATTTTTCTACAAATAAAGATGAACGAGTTCGAATATTTTATACGTTAGGACAAGTTTTTTCTAAATTAGGAAAACAACAAGAAGCTGGTGAAGCTTTCACGCAAGTTTATAAAATGAAGCCTGGATTTGATATGGAAATCAAATCGCAGTTGGCGATTGCAGCTAATTTTGATCCAAAAATTAATAATTACGGAAATTACAAGCAAAACTTGTTGGACATCTCGAATAAAGGAATTTATGCATCGAAGAAAAACGAGTTATATTACGGAATTTCTGAAATGGCTTTTCGAGCTGACAAAATGGATGATGCTGTAGAATATGCAAAATTGAGTTTGAAGGAACCAATGTCTGATCCTTATATTCGTGGGCGCGCTTTCGAAAATTATGGTGATATAAAGTTCAAGCAAAACGATTATGTTTACGCATCGGCTTATTATGATTCGGCACAAACAAGTTATAATTTGCCAGAAGATCAAACGCGTATTCAGAAACGAAATGATGTTTTGAAAAAATTGATGGAAAAACATTATTTAGTTCAGAAAAATGATTCAATTCTAAAACTTGCTGCACTTCCAAAAGAAGATCAATCAAAATTCTTCACAGATTATATTGAAAAATTAAAGAAAAAAGAAGAAAAGCAAGCTATAGAAGAGCAAAAAGAAATGGAAACTTTTCAGTTAGAGAATAAAACAGCAAGTTTTACGACGAGTTTCAATAATGCTGATAAAGGAAAATTCTATTTCTATAATCAAAATTTAAAATCGACTGGACAGCAAGAATTCCAACGTATTTGGGGAGGAATTTCGTTGAAAGATAATTGGAGAAATTCGAGTGCGATAAGTACTGTAATTGAGGACAAACAGAATGAATTGACAGGGCAAATTGCTGCTGGCGATCCAAGACGTTTTGAACTTGATTATTATTTAGATCAAATTCCAACTTCTCAAAAAGCATTGAATGAGTTGAAAGTTGTGAGAGATACAACGCAATTGTCTTTAGGTACTGGATATTTTGATATTTTCAATAACTCAGAATTAGCTGGAAAAGAGTTGAAAGCCTTGGTTGCTTCGCCTCCAAAATCGGAAGATGTGTTATTAAAAGCGACTTATCAATTGTATCGTATTTATAAAAATCGTGATCAAAAATTAGAAGATGAATACAAAAATATCATTCTAACAAAATATCCAAATACGATTTATGCAGGTTATATTCTTAATCCAGAAGTTGAATACATCACTGCTGAAACAAAAGAAGCTTTAGAAGCCTACAAAGTTGCATACACGTTGTATCAAGATAAAAAATATGATGACGTAAAGAAAAAAGTACAAGAAGCAATTGTAAAATTTCCTACTGAAATTATCATTGCTAAATTTGCTTTATTAAATGCTTATGTAATCAAACAAACGGGAAAAGATAGCGATTTTGAACAAGCTTTAGAAATTGTAATTACTGCTTATGACGGAACTGAAGAAGCTAAGCAAGCAAAACGTTTGTTGGATAAATTGCGTAATACTAAGAAAAAAACTACTGAAAATCAAAAAATTGAAGAAAACCAGCCACAAATTAATACTGTAGATAGATCACCTACACAAATCATCGAAAAAGAAATAAATCAACCNNAGAAATAAATCAACCGAAAAATAACAATGATGATAAAAATGTTATTAAAAAAACTGTAAAAGAATCAAATACAGTTGGTCTTGAAGGAGGGGATACGAATTATTAAAATATAAATTAAATTAACACCATGAAAACAATTCATTACATCTTATTCTCTCTTTCCGTTTTGGTTGGAGGAAATGTAATCGCTCAACAAACAAAAACTTATGACATTCCTTTGGTTGGAAATGCTTTTGAAGTCGGTCATAAAGAAGGATCATCATCTACAGTTACAAAAGTGGATGCTTTAATTTCTCCACAAACTAAAAATGTAACAAAAACGTATTTCAAAGTTTTAGGAACTGGAAATGTTAATATTCAATTAAAGGGTGAAGCTAAAAATGACGCTCAATTAAATGTTGGTTTCAATAAAAAAACAAAAAAATACAATTGGAAATCTACTGATAAAACTATTTCTGTAGGTACATTCGCTATTTCAAAACCGGGTTATGTTTCTGTTGATTTAAGCGGATTGAAAGGCGAAATTGCTATTACAGATTTTATAGTTAGTGGAACTGCTGTAGACAACGGAATTATTTATAGCAACGATCCGCAGTACTATTATTGGGCGAGACGTGGACCTTCTTGCCATTTAGCCTATGAAATTCCTTCTGATAAAAATGTTTCATATTACTACAATGAAATCGTTGTACCAAAAGACGCTGATATAATTGGTTCTTATTATATGGCAAACGGTTTTGGAGAAGGATATTTCGGAATTCAAGCTAATTCAGAAACGGAAAGACGTATTTTGTTTTCAGTTTGGAGTCCTTTCGTAACTGATGACCCAAAAAGTATTCCTGATGATGAAAAAATCGTTTTGTTAAAGAAAGGAGACAATGTGAAAACAGGAGAATTCGGTAACGAAGGTTCTGGTGGACAAAGTTATATGAAATACAATTGGAAAGCCGATACAACGTATAAATTCTTATTGAAAGGTGTTCCAAATGGTGATAATTCGACAACTTATACAGCTTGGTTTTTTATGCCAGAAACGAATAATTGGCAAATCATCGCAAGCTTTAAACGCCCTAAAACAAATACATACCTAAAAAGATTTCACTCTTTCCTAGAAAATTTTATGCCAACACAAGGTTACTTAACTAGAAAAGTAAACTTCAACAATCAATGGGTTTATGATGGAGAATGGAAAAAAGTAAATGGAGCAAAATTAACTGTTGATGCAACTTATAAAGCAAATCAACGTATTGATGCAACTGGAGGAACAACATCTACTGGATATTTCTTGAAGATGGGAGGCTTTTTTAATGAAATTGAACAACCTGGAACAGCTTTCAAGTTTGATAACAAACAAACTGCACCACAAATTGATTTTTCGAAATTACAATAATCAATATTGTATAAACTAAATAAAAAATCGGTTGGAATTATCCAACCGATTTTTTATTTACCCCAACTTCATATCACCATCTTTTATCCAGTTTTTCTTTTTCATGAAAATGTAAATTAAATATGAAATAATTGCTGGAGCAATGATTTGCAAAATTAATATTGAAGTTAAAATATATGAAGTATCATATTTAGATTTCATGGCATTGAAAGTTCCTATTTGTCCAACCAAACCACAAGAACCCATCCCCGATTCTAGAGCTGTATTTTCCATATTGAAATAAATAATTCCAATTGGACCTATAATCACTGAAGCTAAAGTTGGTGGAATCCAAATTTTCCAATTTTTATAAATGTTCGGAACCTGTAACATACTTGTCCCTAATCCTTGTGCTAAAACACCTTTCAAACCATTATCCTTAAAACTGATTGTAGCAAATCCAATCATTTGTGCACAACAACCTATTGTTGCAGCTCCAGCTGCTGAACCGTCTAATTCTAACATTAGACACAAAGCAGCTGATGAAATTGGTAAAGTCAAAACCATACCGACAATTACAGCAATTACAACTCCCATTATCAAAGGATTAGAATCGGTTGATAATATAATTATTTCACCAATCCATTTCATCATTTGTTGAACAGAAGGACCAATGATTTGTGCTAAGATTACTCCAACCAAAACAGTAATAATCGGTGTAATTACAATATCTATACGTGTTTCGCCTGCTACCATTTTTCCCACTTCAACCGCTACAATTGTCGCTATAAAAACACCTAAAGGTCCACCTAATTGATATGCTGCAATTCCTATAACTGCTGACGAAAATAACACCAATTGAGGTGCTCGTAAACTATAAGCAATAGCCAATGCTATCGCAGGTCCTGTCGCTTGATTCGCAACTGGCCAAACAATATCAGTTAAAAAAGAAATATCTAACTCTTCACCAATAGTTTTCAAAATTGTACCAACCAATAAAGTCGCAAATAAACCATAAGCCATTGCGCCCATTGCATCGATAAAATATCGTTTTGCAGAAATTTGTATATCTTTTTTGAGTAGGAAATTTTTCATGTTTGAAATTAAAAAAATCTATTATTTGTATAAAAAACTAATCTATTTCATTCTCTTTTTTACACCAATCAAGCATATATTCATATAAATCAGTCATATTAATTGATGGATTTTCTTTGTACTTTGCAAGCATTACTTGATTAAAATCTGTAAATTTCGCAAAACCTCTCATATTACTCATCATTCCATTCAATTCTGGCAAATATTTATCCAAATCTGTTTTGCTATAATTATCATGAACATATAATATATAAACAGCAAAAGTCATGTATTCGTTAAAAACCTTGTAAGGTGATTCATACATATCAGTTATTGTAGGTTTCGCCCACTTTTTACGATTTGACAATGCTTCATTGATTTGTTTCACATATTTATCAGAAACAGGATTTACATAATTATGATCGATTTCAGTAAATACAACACGTGATTCTAACAATTCATTTTGCGTAGGAGTCAATTTTGAATCAAAATCTGCACGAGCAATGAACATAATAGTTTGTGTAAATCCGTTATCCTCAAAACGCGATGTAGAATGCGCTCCATAAATTAACGGCGAAAAATATACTGCGTATGAACCATAACCAAATCCGAACTTTTTATCCAACCAATTTTGCATTTTCTGAATTGGATTTAATTGATTATACCTTTGCAAAAGTTCTGTATAATACGGTTGGTTGTTCTTATAGAATACTCTAAAATTACTCACTTTTGCAAAATCTTGGAACACTTTTGCATCTTTCATCGGATCAAACGTATACCAGCCTTTTGCCATTTGACCTATGTTTCCATTATTTTTAATCTCTCCGTTTTTATCAAAATTATATGCACAAGCATTCATTTTCAAGGCATAATAATAGCGATAACTTGTATTAGAAAACATATTTCCTTTGTAATCCTCAATATACTGTAAATCTGTAATATATTTTTTAATCGTATCTATCGCAGGATGATTCAAATAAGGCTTAAAGTACTCTTTTACTTGTTTATAATATTCTGTTTTGGTGTCAAACATATTAATTTCTTTCTCAGCATCGGGATGCAAAGCCATTAAAATATTGACCAATTCACTCACTTCCGGAATCGCAACTTCAGTTTTTCCTTTATATTTATTGATATAATCTTTTGTAAAATTTACGTTAGGTGCAATTCCAATAATACGTTGATAAGCGGTATCTTTCTTATTCTGAATGATTAAAAAATCAATCGTTTCACCTTTTTTTAAATCAAAAGAAAGATTATTCTTTCCATCAGAATAAATCACTTCACTCTTTTCATTTGAAACTTCTGCCATAAAAACATCTGGCTTAATTTTAGAATTAATAGCCCAAGATTTGCTTGATATTTTACCATTTACTTTTATTTCAAGCATTTTTTCATTGGTATGTAAAACTTTTTGTGCAAAACTTGGCATTGCTAACAAGGTGAATAAAGCTACAATTACATTTTTTTTCATATTAGTTTATAAGTATTTTTAAAAGAAAACAACCCCATCAAAAGATGAGGCTGTTAAAGTATTATTAATAAAAAAATTACATATTTCTACGGTACTGTCCGCCTACTTCGAATAAGGCAGAAGTGATTTGTCCTAATGAACAAACTTTGGTTGCTTCCATCAACACTTCAAAAATATTTTGATTGTTAATAGCCGCTTGTTGTGCAGTTTCTAATGCACTTTCAGCTTGTTGTTCATTAATTTTATTCAAGTTTTCTTTAGTTTTAATTTGAAATTGTTTTTCCTCTTCTGTTGCACGAATAACCTCCGCAGGAACCACTGTTGGCGAACCTTTTGAACTTAAGAACGTATTTACACCAATAATTGGGAACGTTCCGTTGTGTTTCAATGTTTCGTAATACAATGATTCTTCCTGAATTTTAGAACGTTGATACATCGTTTCCATCGCTCCTAAAACGCCACCACGTTCTGTAATACGATCAAATTCTTGTAAAACTGCTTCTTCTACTAAATCCGTTAATTCTTCAATTATAAATGAACCTTGAATTGGATTTTCGTTCTTCGCTAAACCTAATTCTTTATTGATAATCAACTGAATAGCCATTGCACGGCGAACCGATTCTTCTGTTGGCGTTGTAATTGCTTCATCGTACGCATTGGTATGTAACGAGTTACAGTTGTCGTAAATCGCATATAAAGCTTGCAACGTCGTACGAATATCGTTGAAATCAATTTCTTGCGCGTGTAACGATCGACCCGAAGTTTGAATATGGTATTTCAACATTTGTGCACGTTCGTTAGCTCCGTATTTATTTTTCAAGGCTTTTGCCCAAATTTTACGCGCCACACGACCAATTACTGAATATTCTGGATCGATACCATTGGAGAAGAAAAACGATAAGTTTGGCCCAAACGCATTGATATCCATTCCGCGAGATAAATAATACTCAACATACGTAAATCCGTTAGCTAACGTAAACGCTAACTGCGTAATAGGATTCGCTCCTGCTTCAGCAATATGGTAACCCGAAATAGAAACCGAATAAAAATTACGTACATTTTGATTGATGAAATATTCTTGCACATCGCCCATTAAACGCAACGCAAATTCTGTTGAGAAAATACACGTATTTTGTGCTTGGTCTTCTTTTAAAATATCTGCCTGAACAGTTCCACGAACCTGAGCTAACGTATTTTTCTTAATTTCAGCATAAACTTCTGCAGGTAAAACCTGATCACCAGTTACACCCAAAAGCATTAACCCCAAACCATCATTTCCTTCTGGTAAATCGCCATTATAACGAGGTCTTTCCAAACCTTTGTCTTCGTAAATAGCTTTGATTTTTGCTTCAATTTCAGTTTCTAAACCATTTTCTTTGATGTATTTTTCACAATTTTGATCAATTGCGGCATTCATAAAGAAACCTAACAACATAGGCGCAGGACCGTTAATCGTCATAGAAACCGAAGTAGCTGGATGTGATAAATCGAAACCAGAATATAATTTCTTCGCATCATCTAAACAACAAATCGAAACTCCAGCATTACCAATTTTTCCGTAAATATCAGGACGATGACCTGGATCATTTCCATACAAAGTTACCGAATCAAACGCTGTAGACAAACGCTTTGCTGGCATTCCTTTCGATACATAATGGAAACGACGATTGGTACGCTCTGGTCCACCTTCACCCGCAAACATACGCGTTGGATCCTCACCTTCACGTTTAAATGGATATAATCCCGAAGTAAAAGGAAACTCACCCGGTACGTTTTCTTGTAAAACCCAACGTAAAATATCGCCCCAAGCTTCGTACTTTGGCAATGCAATTTTAGGGATTTGTAAATGCGATAAAGACTCAGAATGTGTCTGAATTTTAATTTCTTTATCACGCACTTTAAATGTATAAACTGGATTTTTATATTTGTTTACCTTTTCGTCCCAAGTCGTGATTACTTCCCAGTTGAAAGGATCTAAATTCATTTTTAATTTATCAAATTCAGCTAAAAGAATTTTAACTAAATCTGCATTTTCAGTTCCAGAAATATCAATTCCGTGTTGAGAAATTGTTGGCTTTTTTCCAGAAAGTGTTTCAATTGTTTTAAAGAAACCATATAGTTTTTGAGCTACATCTCTCTGTGCATTTGCACGAACATCATATCCACGATTATTTTCAGCAATCTCTGATAAATAACGCGTTCTTGATGGTGGAATAACAAAGATTTTCTCTGACATTTCTTTTGTAATTTGAAAAGAAGATTTCAAATCTGCATTTGTTTTTTCAACCACTTTATCAATGATTGATTGGTATAATTGATTGGTTCCTGGATCGTTAAATTGTGAAGCAATTGTTCCAAAAACAGGCATTTCATCAGGATTTATATCCCAAAGATTATGATTACGTTGGTATTGTTTTTTTACATCGCGTAAGGCATCTAACGCACCACGTTTATCGAATTTATTAATCGCCACAATGTCAGCAAAATCTAACATATCAATCTTCTCTAATTGCGTTGCAGCACCAAATTCTGGCGTCATGATATACAATGAAGCATCAGAATGATCTAAAATTTCGGTATCTGACTGACCAATTCCAGAAGTTTCTAAAATAATCAAATCATATTTCGCAGCTTTCAACACCTGAATCGCTTCCTCCACATATTTCGATAACGCTAAATTTGATTGACGAGTAGCCAGCGAACGCATATAAACACGAGGATTGTTGATAGAATTCATTCGAATACGATCTCCTAACAAAGCACCACCCGTTTTCTTTTTTGATGGATCGACAGAAACCAAAGCAATTGATTTTTCTGGAAAATCAATCAAAAAACGACGCACTAATTCATCTACCATAGACGATTTTCCTGCTCCTCCTGTTCCCGTAATTCCTAAAACCGGTGCAGATTTATCAGCTACTTTATCGAAATCAAATGCCTTCAAAAAATCTTCTTCACGATTTTCTGCCAACGAAATTAGTCGCGCAATCGTCGTGATATCTTTATCTTCTAATGATTGATAAACATCTTTTCCTTCTGGCAATTCTAATGGCCCTGTCGGAAAATCTGCTTTCTCCACCATATCATTAATCATTCCTTGCAAACCTAATTCGCGACCATCATCAGGAGAGTATAAACGTGTAATTCCGTAATCCATCAACTCTTTAATTTCTGACGGTAAAATTACTCCACCTCCACCTCCAACGATGCGGATATGACCCGCTCCTTTTTCTTGAAGCAAATCGTACATATATTTGAAATATTCGTTGTGACCTCCTTGATAAGATGTCATTGCAATTGCATTTGCATCTTCTTGTATCGCAGTATTTACAACATCTTCAACCGATTTATCGTGACCTAAATGGATTACCTCGCAACCCGTTGCTTGAATAATGCGACGCATAATATTAATCGACGCATCATGCCCATCAAACAAAGCAGCAGCAGTTACAATACGTACTTTGTTTTTAGGAGTGTATACTTCTTGTATTGGATGTACAAACTTTTCTTTCTTTTCTTCTTGAGTAATTTGTGACATTTATTTGTGATTTTGATTTTTTATGACTCTTGCTAAGATAACATAAATTTCAATGTTTTTCGTGCAGATAAAATTATCATATTCAATAAAATATTAATGTTTTATTAATAAATCACTATAATTTATATTGATTTATTTACAATATATTATTAACTTTAAAGAGAACTATTTTAGAATTCTACTTATGAATACTTATTCTCTAAAAGATCTATCAGATCTGTCAAGACTAGATGAACAAATGATTGTTTTATGGGATAAAAAGTTCAAATTGTTTAACGAGGATAAGATTGATAAAAATTCATTATTTAACCACGATCACTTAAAAAAAGTTATTATTATTTCTTTTTTAATTGAATCAAACAAAAAATATACAGTAGAAAATTTAAGTGTAAAATCACTTTCAGAAATACAACTTTTATCCGAATTTGAAATTCAAAATTATATCCAGAAAAACAAAAGTTATGAACCAATTATTGTGTTATTAATCTGTTCTTGTTTTTCATATGATACACGTTTCTTTGACGCTATTCTTACACTTTGTTTCAATAAAATTGGAATCGAAAAATGTTGTATAGATATTGTTTTTCCTTTTTTAAGCAAAATGTCTATCATTATGGAAAAGTATACTATTCAAGAATCGGTTATTTCGTTTTCTAAAAACCTAATTAGAAAACATCTTTTTTATTTGATTAAATCAATTCCATATTCAGATCAAAATTCTCGTAAATGGCTTTTATTTTTACCTGAAAAAGAAAATGAAGATTTAGAATTAATTTATACTCATCTTCTTTTAAAAATTAATAACGAAAAAGGAATTTATTTAGGGGAAAATCAGAGTTTAAATTCTATTTTAGAATGTATTGAAAATACTCAAATAACACATATTTTTATTTATATCTCTAAAAATTATGATTCCACTTCTCTTGAAATTTATCTCGAATCAATCACGAAAAATCTTCCAAATGTTACCATTTTTGTAGCTACTTATACTATTCTAAAAGAAAAAATAACCGAAAAAGTTCCGTATATAAACGTAAACACCCCAACAGCTTTTAATTCTTATTTACAAAAAATTATGGCGATGTAAATTATTTACTTTTGATTTCCCAATTTATAGGTTGTAGATTCTTACTTTTCAAAAAATTATTAGTTTTCGAAAAAGGTTTACTTCCCCAAAAACCTCTGTAAGCTCCTAATGGAGAAGGATGAGCAGATTCTATAACAACATGCTTATTTCGGTCAATTTTTGCTCCTTTTTTTTGAGCATAAGCTCCCCAAAGTATAAAAACTAAATTTTCTTTTTGATCAGAAAGCTTCTGTATTACAGCATCTGTAAATATTTCCCAACCTTTTTTCTGGTGCGAACCTGCCTTAGAAGCTTCAACCGTCAATGTTGCATTTAATAATAATACACCTTGTTTAGCCCATGTTTCCAAATTTCCAGAAGTAGAAATTCTTATTCCTAAATCATCATTCAACTCTTTATAAATATTTTGCAAACTTGGAGGTAATTTAATTCCATCGACAACCGAAAAAGACAAACCATTTGCTTGTCCAATCCCATGATAAGGATCTTGACCAATCAAAACCACTTTAACATCATCAAAAGGCGTATAATCTAATGCAGAAAATATTTTGGATGCGGGAGGATATATTGTTTTTGTTTCATACTCATTTCGTACAAAATCTGTCAATATTTTAAAGTAATCTTTTTCAAATTCATTCTTTAAAACTTCTTTCCAAGAAGCATCTAATTTCACATCCATTTTCATATATTTATACAGAAACAAAATTAACCAATTTTAACCTCTATGAAAAAGTTTCTTTACCTAATTCCCTTTTTTATACTAAATTCTTGTATAGATTTTGCTGATGATGATCCTTATGATTTAGGCCGGAAAATTGAAAATAATATAAAAGTTTTGAATACAGATATGATATATAATGCAGACCGAACATACAACATAAGCACTGAAGTGAAGAATAAAAACAAGGATTTTTCAGTAAAAGTTAAATTAACTTTTGAATTTAAAAATCCAAATCCGACAATCAATTCCGAAACTTTAACTATTGATTTAAAACCAAATGAAACTAAAAAATCAGTTTTCAGAAGTAGCAAAGCAAATACTAACACAGATCAAATGACATATATTAATAAGGTCAAAATTAATGTCATTCACTTTGATCGGTCATAAAAAACCACGGATTTCAAAGTATTTCATGATTTTGAATTTGTCGAAATTTTATCCGTAATTTTGCGTTAATGCAAATATCAGAACAAACTTTAAAAGATTTAGAATTTAATGCGGTTCAAAAAGAAATCGCAGAATTTGCTTATACAGAAAAGGTTGAGGCACTTATTTTTAACTTAAAACCTTATCAGGATCACCAACTTTTGGTACAAGATCTACAAACGACAAACGAATATTTAACAAGTTTCGAGACGGGAAATCGTTTTCCGTTTTCAGAATATTATATTTTAGATGAAAATCTAAACCGATTAGAAATTGAGAATTATTATTTGCCTGCAGAAGAATTCTTCAAAATCAAGGCAAATACGCTTCAAGTGAAAGAAATCTTGAAATATTTGACAGCTTTCAACGAATATGCACCTGTTTTGTTTGAGAAAGCTTCAACGATTACTTACGAAAAAAATATCATAAAATTAATCGATCAAGTATTCAATAAATTTGGAGAAATCAAGGACGACGCAAGTCCTGAACTGAAAATTGTACGCGATCGTTTGCGTCATTTGAATGGACGAATTACCGAATTATTCAATAAATCGATGTCTTATCATTCGGATTATTTGGATGACATTCGTGAATCTGTTGTTGGAAATCGTCGCGTTTTGGCCGTTAAATCTGCTTTGAGAAAACGTGTGAAAGGGCAATTTTTAGGTACTTCTAAAACTGGATCGATTACGTTTATTGAGCCAGAAAGTGTACAAAATCCTCGTCGTGAATGGGAAGAATTAAAAGAAGAAGAAAAACATTTGGTTATTCAGATTTTATTAGATTTAACTGCTCAAATTGCAGAATACAAACCAAATCTTGAAGAATATCAAACGTTTTTAGAATACATCGATTTTACACAAGCGAAAGCAAATTATGCTTTTTTGATTAATGGAATTTTACCTCAACTTTCTGAGAATCGAATTATCAAATTAGTCGATGCTTATCATCCTGTTTTATTTTTAAACAATAAAAGAAAAGCTCAAAAAACGATTCCGCAGAGTTTAGAAATTAACGAAGATTGTCGAATTATCATTATTTCTGGTCCAAATGCTGGAGGAAAATCAATTACGTTAAAAACAATTGGTTTACTTCAAATTATGATTCAGAGTGGTGTTTTAGTTCCTGTAAAAGATCAAAGTCAATTTGGATTTTTTAATCAAATTTTCACAGATATTGGAGATAATCAATCCATTGAAAATCATTTATCAACATACAGTTATCGTCTAAAACAAATGTCCTATTTCTTGAAGAATGCAGACGATAAAACATTATTGTTAGTTGATGAATTTGGGACAGGTTCTGATCCAGAATTGGGTGGAGCTTTGGCCGAAGTTTTCTTTGAAGAATTTTATGAACGTAATTCTTTCGGTGTTTTTACGACGCATTATACAAATATCAAATTGAGCGCAGAAAGTTTGCCAGAAGCGATAAATGCTTGTATGTTGTTTGATAAAAAAACATTGGAACCACTTTATCGTTTGGAAATTGGACAAGCCGGAAGTTCATTTACATTTGAGGTTGCTGAGAAAAATAAAATTCCGTTTCGTTTGATTAATCGTGCGAAGAAAAAAGTTGAACGTGAAAAAGTGAGTTTGGATAAAACTATTTTAAAACTTCAACAAGAAAAATTTGAAATTCAGAAAACAAAAGATCATGTTGAAGAGTTGCGCGAAACAAATCTTGAGCACAACGAAAAATTAGAGCAAACGAATGAAAAAATTCAGCAAAAACTATATGATTTTCAGCAATTATATGATCGCGAGCAAAAACGTTTGAAACTTGGAGAACGTATTTCAGACATGGCGGATTCTTACTTGAAAACGAAAAATAAAAAGCAAATGATTTCGAATTTCTTGAAATTAATTGAAATGGAAAACTCGAAAAAAACGAAAGAAGTTCAACGATTAAAGAAAATTGAAAAGATTGTAGAGAAAGAAGTTAAACGCGAGTTAAAAGAAAATTCAGAAACAATTTCTCAACAAAAAGAAGTCATCGAAAAGAAAGAAAAAGCAGCTACTCAGAAAAAAATTGATGCGTTGAAAGTTGGTGATCGTGTCAAAATTCATGGTTCGTCTAGTGTTGGAACAATTGATAAGATAAAAAAAGAAATTGTTTTTGTAAATTACGGTTTATTTACAACTCAAATCAATGTTAATGAGGTATATAAAATTTAGTTTTTTCGTTTAATTAAAAAGTTTTCAATCTTGTTTGTGGCAAGATGATGACATTAAACACTATTCTTGTTCTTTTATAATAGATGTAACAAATTGAAATAACACATTGAGTGATTGTAAATATATAGTTACTATCAACAATCGAGGAATGATGAATGAAAAAGGTATTTTTTAATTTAAGTTTAAGAATTCTTCAAAAATTTACACAAAAAATTCAGCTATATAAACTGTTAAATCTGGTGTTAATAATATTCCGGTTGAAATTAGCAACTGTAATTATGAAGATGAAATAATCGAAGTTTGTTTTATGCAATACAAATAACACACGATATATAAATTATTTATAAAAGATTAATTACCCAAACTTTATTTCTAAATATTACTAATTGTGCATTCGCACAAACGAATAATAACTGGGGTTGGTTAATTGGAAATTGGGGAGGAATTGGTATTGGAAAACCTGGCGAAGGAAAAGGAACTTTTTCTTTTGGTCATCAATTAAATAACAATATTATTGTCCGAAAAAGTCATTCTGAATATCCTTCACGAGATTCTAAAAAAATGACAGTATATGATGATTTACTGGTTGTTTATTTAGATGAAAATAAAAATTTATCGAAAGCTATTTATTTTGATAACGAAGGTCATGTTATCAATTATTCGATTACTTATCCCGAAAAAAAGATTACATTTCTGAGTGAAACAAAACCCAATCAACCCATATTTAGATTGATTTACTCGCTACTCGAAAATAATGAAGTTAACACAGCTTTTGAAATTTCAATGGATGGAAAAAATTTTAATACCTATATCGAAAGAAAAATTAAAAAAATATAAAACGAAAAAGGTTAGTGAATTCACTAACCTTTTTCGTTTTAATATCTTAATCTTTCTCTATGCCTTGTGAACTTATCATTAAATCATAATTATCACAGTCGTTTTTAAATAAAATTTAATTCATTTTAAATAATCATCAACATAATGAATATCATTCTTTAGGGTAAATAATCTTCGTAAATTAGCGTATAAATAAGATAAAAAGGCTGTTGTATTGAATTTCAATAGAATATTAACTCAATAATTATTATTAATCATATATCATAAATATAATTTATAGTATAATCTATATTTGAAATTGAAAATATATGGACAGTTTAAAATATCAGTCTAAATTTGTATCAGTAAAAGAGATAAAAACTATTACAAGTTTTATCACATCGAGAAGTAAAAAACAAAATATAAAAAATTAAAATTATGTCATTAGTAGGAAAAAAAGCGCCTTTATTCACAGCGCCAGCAGTAATTGATGGAGACGAAATCGTAGAAAACTTTTCAATGCCAATCGGAGAGAAAAACATCGTTTTATTCTTCTACCCAAAAGATTTTACATTTGTTTGTCCAACAGAATTACACGCATTCCAAGCTAAATTAGCTGAATTCGAAAAAAGAGATGCTGTTGTAATCGCTGCTTCTTGTGATTCAGAAGAAACTCACTTAGCGTGGTTAAACACTGCAAAAGATAACGGAGGTATCGAAGGTGTTACTTACCCAATCGTTGCTGACTTAGCAAAAACTATCGCTATGGATTACGGAGTTTTAGCTGGTGAGTATGTTTACAATGAAGAAAATGATTCTTTAAAATTTGAAGGAGCTCCAGTTGCTTACCGTGGTACTTTCATCATCGACAAAAATGGTGTTGTTCGTCACGAAACAATCAACGATTTACCATTAGGACGTAACATCGATGAGTATGTACGTTTATTAGATGCAATTTTACACGTTGAGAAATATGGTGAAGTTTGTCCAGCAAACTGGGAAGAAGGAAAAGATGCTATGAACGCTACTAAAGATGGTGTAGCTTCTTACTTAGCTTCTCACTAAAAATAACTTGAAAATCTTTTGATTTTCAAAATTCACGAAGAGGCTGTCTAAAAAATTTGACAGGAGATTTTAACGAATTCATTTTCAATAAAAATCACTAAGCTCAACACTTAGACAGCCTTTTTTATACCCAATTTTTAACTTATAAAAATTAATAAAATGTTTGCAGAATTAGAACAAGATAACTTAGCACAAGTAGTTGCTGATAACAATATAGTAATTGTACAATATGGTGCTGGATGGTGTGGAAACTGCCGTTTAGTAAAACCAAAATTCAAAAAATTAGCGGCTGAATATGAAGGTCAAGCTGAGTTTTTATATGTTGATGCTGAAAAATTAGTAGAATCAAGAAAATTAGCTGAAGTTCCAAATTTACCAACTTTCGCGGTTTTCAAAGGAGGAGAAAATGTAGGACAAGTAACTGCGTCTAAAATTGATGCTGTAAAAGAATTGATCAATGAAGTTGCCGGTATTTAAGAATTTAGCAAAAAACGTTTCTATTGAAGCAATGGAAACAGCTTTAGAAGTTTTGGAAGTTTATGCTGATTCTCCAGCTGTAAAGGAGCCAGAACAAGAAGTAATTGGAGAAATGATTTCTAACATTTGTGGAGCTATGGAAATGAAGCAAATGATGGAAGAAGAAGGATTGGACGAGCGTACTGCTGCCAATACTTTTATGCAACGCGTAATGGGTTCGATTGATAAATAATTTTATCAATTAGTTAGTATAGAAAAAGGATTTCAATTGAAATCCTTTTTTGGTTTTATATAATTAATGTTGAATCATTAGCGTCCTAAACGTTAAAAGAAAGCGTAAAAAAAGCGCGTAAATTTCGGATCTCAAATTATCTTTGAGTTGGACACCAAAAAAAACACGCGCTTGATGGTAAATATAACATTGTTTTCTCAGATAATAACAAAACTTAACCGCTCAAATTTCAAAAAATTAGTAAACGAAAAGCAAACGGATAAGCACAACAAAGGTTTTGACAGTTGGAGTCATTTGATTTCCATGCTATTTTGTCATTTTGCACGTAGCAAGTCTGTTCGTGATATAAGCAATGGCCTTCGATCTGCTACGGGAAATCTAAACCATCTTGGTATAGTTAAAGCGCCCTCTAAATCATCAATAAGTTATCAGAATAAAAACCGAAGCCATGAGCTATTTAAAGAATATTATTTTGCTTTGCTTCAAAGTTTAGGACAGCACCCCAAGTTTAAACAGGTAAAGTTCCGCATAAAATCAAAAATCCTATTATTAGACTCCACCACAATATCCCTATGCTTAAGTATTTTTGATTGGGCAAAATACAAGACCACCAAAGGAGCTGTTAAAATGCATACACTTCTTGATTTTGATGGGAATCTACCAGCTTACATCAATATCACCGATGGTAAAACAGCTGATAATAAAGGAGCTTACGACATTCCTTTGCTGAAGGGTAGTGTTATTGTTGCAGATCGATTTTACAATGATTTTAGCCTGTTAAACATTTGGGACAGCAAGCAAGTATACTTTGTAATTAGACACAAGGATAACTTGAAATTTGAGACAATTAAGGAGTTAGAATTACCTAAGAACAGGCATCAAAATGTTCTGAAAGATGAAATCATTACTTTGGCTAATGAAAAATCAAAACAGCTATACCCTAATAAACTAAGGCGTGTAGCGGTATGGGATCAAGAAAACGAACAAGTCATAGAGCTTATTACCAATCAGTTTACCTGGACGGCTCATACGATTAGTCAGCTTTATAAAAGTAGATGGATGGTGGAGATATTCTTTAGAGACTTAAAACAACTTTTACATATAAAAACCTTTGTTGGAACCTCGGAAAACGCTGTAATGATACAAATATGGACGGCGCTTATCACTATTTTAATACTTAAAGCACTACGTGCGCAATCAAAATTCAATTGGCATTTATCCAATTTAGTCGCTTTTATAAGACTAAATCTTTTTGTGAAGATTGAATTACAAAAATGGCTTGATAATCCACTAAAGGAAGTAGAAAAACCTCCTCCAAAATTGGAACAAGGGGTTCTATTTTAAATTTTGTCCAACTATAGCTTGTATCCTACTAAAGTGGGTGGATATTTTATGCCCTAAATTTATTTAGGACGCTATTGATGTTGAATCCTATAAATAATCTTCAATATCACCCTTACCTTCACGTAAAACCTCTACTCCATCCGTCATATCAACAACAGTAGACGCAATATTATCTCCATAACCACTATCAATGACAGCATCTACAAGCTTCTCCCATTTTTCAAAAATCAATTCAGGATCTGTTGTATATTCTACAATTTCATCTTCATCATAAATAGAAGTTGAAGCAATAGGATTTCCTAATTTTTCGACAATCATTTGCGGAACAGCATGATCTGGAACACGAATACCAACCGTTTTTTTACCTTTGTAAGCAACAGGTAAATTGCGCGATGCATTCATGACAAATGTAAAAGGACCTGGTAAAGCGCGTTTCAAAATTTTGAACGTACTGTTATCAATTGGTAAAGTATATTGTGACAAATGGCTTAAATCATTACAAACAATAGAAAAATGAGATTTTTCAAGTTTAACACCTTTCAATCGAGCAAGTTTCTCCATTGCTTTAATATTCGTAATATCACATCCTAATCCATACACAGTATCGGAAGGATAAATAATTAAACCTCCATTTTGTAAAATCTTAACCACTTGATCAATCGCTTTTTCTTGTGGATTTTCTGGATGAATTCTGATATAATCTGCCATTTGTAAATCTTTATTCAAAGATACGAAATAGTTAACAATTCTTTTCGAAATCTATTCTATCTCCTAACCTTTAGCTAAACCTATTATTTTCTTAACTATTGTGACAAGTACCACAACCAATAATCCTGCAATCAAAGCAATCAAAGCTTCGCTAATCATCATTGGAATTGCTGTAGGTAAATGATGATGAATATAATCGATGTTATGAACAAATATCCCGCCTGAAACCAATAAAAGCGCAACAGTCCCTACAAATCCTAAAATTTTGATCACATATGGTAATGCATCAACCAAAAAATGTCCTAATTTAGAAACAGCTCCTTTGTCGTGTGATGCTTTTATCAGTTTAAAACCTGCATCATCCATACGAACAATTAAGGTTACAATCCCGTAAACACCAATGGTTGCTAAAATTGCAATAAACGAAACTGTAAAAACTTGTGTCAACATTGGTTGTTCCAAAACTGTACTCAATGCAATAATCACAATTTCTATCGAAAGGATAAAGTCCGTAATAATCGCAGATTTCACTTTTGATTTTTCCGAAACATGCTTCTTATCTTCTACTTTATCTTCATGAATAACTTCTGAACCTTTTTTTGGACGGTGAAAAATAAACTCGATTATTTTCTCTACACCTTCAAAAGCTAAATAAAAACCTCCCAAAATCAAAACATATTTTATCACTTCTGGCATATAATGATTTAGTGTCAAAACAATTGGAACAATGATCAATTTATTGATAAAAGAGCCTTTTGTTATTGCCCATAAAACTGGTATTTCGCGCGAAGATAAAAATCCCGTTGCTTTCTCAGCATTTACAGCCAAATCATCTCCTAAAATCCCTGCTGTTTTACTCGCTGCTACTTTACTTGTAACCGCTACATCATCCATCAATGCTGCAATATCATCTAAAATTGCAAATATTCCTGAAGCCATATTATTGTTATTTTTTGGTTCGTAAAAGTAAAAAAAAATGTCAAATCTTTATAGATTATTTTTATGTTCTTTCGACGATTCATTTCAAGTAAATTGCACTCCAAATTCTGACTATAAACCTGATTAATTTTAAACTAAATTAAGTCCTTTCGGAAACTAATCATTAATTTTAAAGAGAAATATATTAAGCTTATAAAATGGAAAATTCTTTCGGTCAGTTAAAGAAACATATTCAAATTTTCACTTCAATTTCTGAAGAAGAATTTCACGATTCAGTCCAATATTTTGAGAAATTTTCGGTGAAGAAAAAAGAAATGATTCATAAAGCTGGAACAGTTTGTACGTACAATTATTTTATTATTTCTGGATGTATTCGATTATTTTTCATCAATGAAAAAGGTGTAGAACAAACCATTGATTTTGCTATCGAAAATTGGTGGTTGACAGATTTGTTTTCTTACATTAATCAACAAAGTTCTGAGTTTTATATTCAAGCTGTAGAAAATGCAATTATTATGAAAATGAGTAAAACGAACGAAGAAATTTTATGCGAAAAACATCCTATTTTCAATTCGTATTTCAAACAAATTTATCAAAAAGCAAATGCTGCTGCTCAAATGCGTTCCAAATATTTGAAAGAGTTTTCGAAAGAGGAGTTTTATCTTCACTTCAAGAAAAATTTTCCTGAGTTTTTACAACGTGTTCCGCAATATTTATTAGCTTCTTATTTAGGTTTCACACCCGAATATTTAAGCGAAATCCGAAAGAAAGAGTTTTCTTAAACCAGTTTAATTTTATTGAATAAATAATCAACGAACTTTGTAAAAAATTAAGAAATGAAATCACGATTAAACATTCAAAAATTAGAACCAAAAGCTTACGAAGCAATGTATGGTCTAGAGAATTATTTAGCAAATTCTGAATTAGATAAATTACATTTAGAACTTATTAAAATCAAAGCTTCACAAATCAATGGTTGTGCTTTTTGTATTAATATGCACACCAAAGACGCGATGAAATTAGGCGAAACAAATCAACGTATTTTTTTGTTGAATGCGTGGCGAGAAACGACACTTTTTACAGAAGAAGAGCGTGTGATATTGGAGATGACAGAAGAAATTACAAATATTAGTCAACATGGTTTATCAGAAGAAACTTATCAAAAAGCATTAACACTTTTTTCTGAAAATTATATTGCGATTATCATTATTGCAATTACCACGATTAATGCTTGGAATAGAATTGCAATCAGTTCTCATATGACGGTTTAAAATTTTAGCTTCAGAAATCTGAAGCTTTTTTTGTGCTAAAAATCGGCTTTCGGATTAAAATAGTTTATTTTTGAGTCTTGAAGTAAAATTGATATGAATATTTACGATTTAATTGTTGACGATAAGGAAGAAATTTCTTTGAATGATGTTTTTTTAGATGATCAAAATCTTGCTCAAGTAAAACAACTTATCAAAGAACATAGATATATAGAGGAATTGAGTAAATATAATTTACCTGTCAATAATAAAATTTTGTTGCATGGATTTTCAGGTTGTGGAAAAACAACAACTGCAAAAGCAATTGCAAATGAAATCGGAAAACCAATATTGATTTTGAATTTAAGTAATATTGTTTCATCAAGAATTGGTGAAACTTCGCAAAATATTCGAATGCTTTTTGATAAAGCTGCTCGTGAAAAAGCAATTCTATTTTTGGATGAGTTTGACCAAATCGGAAAAGCGCGTGGAAATGATGACAAAGATGTTGGCGAAATGCGTCGTTTAGTGAACACAGTAATTCAATTAATTGATTATTTGCCACAAAATTCGTTGTTGATAGCCGCAACAAATCATCCACATATTATTGATGTTGCATTGTTGAGAAGATTTCAATTAAAAATTGATTTCAAAATGCCAACTTCTGAAATGTTAGATGTTTATTATGATAAACTTTTAAACGATTTACCAAAAGATATTCAATCACTCAAACGAAAATATAACGTTTCATTTGCAGAAGCTAAAGATTATGCACTTACAAACGCAAAAGCATTACTGATTGAAAAATTAGAACGTCAAGCAAATTCTTAAAACCAAAATATGGAAGACGAATTAATTTATTTCAGAGAACTTTTGGACACTGATGTAGCACGACTTTTCGAAATTTATTCGAATGCAAAAGCCATGAAATACCGCGAAACCGCTCCAATGAAAACAATCGAAGATTCGTACAAAATGCTGGAAAGAGATAAAGAAAAAAAGAATTCTGGATATGAATTTCGTTTTGCTGTTATCGAAAAATCTTCTGAAACCTTGATTGGTACTGTGATGTTTCAACCTGTTCACGACAAAGCGATTATTGGCTATTCGATTGATGAACAATTTTGGAACAGAGGTTACGCAACACGAATCATCAATCTGATTTCGAAAGAGTTGAAATCGAGAAAATATATGCTGATTGAAGCTTGGGTGAAAAAAGAAAATATCGCCTCGTCTAAAGCCTTATTAAAAAATAATTTTCAACAGATTTCGCAAACAATTTATCCGAAAAATCATCTTTTTCAATTAAGATTTACTTATTCTTAAGTTTTACTTAAGATAAGTCTTTAAGCATTAATTTCTAAAATCATCGTCCTAATTTTGTAACAGAATAAAATTTCTGGTCATGATTTTTACTATTTTTCTCCTATTTATTGGAGCTATTTTAGCATTTTGGATAAGTGCAATTTGTGGCGGTGGCGCAAGTTTAATCTTAATTCCAATCCTCAATCTTATTATTCCAACTTCGTTAGTCCCTTTTTCGTTAACAATCGGAACATTTACAAGTTCTGCCTCTCGAATAGCGGCTTTCAGAAAATCTGTACATTGGAAAATCTTCTTTTGGTTCGTGCCATTTTCGATTCCAGCAGTTTTAATGGGCGCTTATTTAATCAAATTTATCAACCCAATTTATTTACAAATTATTGTAGCTGTATTATTGATTTCAAATGTTCCACAATTATTTCTAAACAAAAAACAACAAGACAATGAAGAAAAACCTTCACCAAAATATATTTTGGCCATTGTTGGTTTTTTAGCTGGATTCGTTTCTGGAATAACAGGAGCAATAGGTTTATTATTCAATAGATTTTATTTAAAATATGGATTAACAAAAGAAGAAATTATTGCAACGCGAGCTGCCAACGAAATTATACTTCATATCATAAAATTAATCATTTATATTGTTCTTGCTTTATACTCAAAGAACGCATTATTACTTGGATTGACGATTGCAATTGCCTCAATTATTTCTTCTTATACGGTCAAATATATTTTACCTTATTTTAGCGATTTTATTTTCAGAAAAGTTGGCTATGCAGCGATGGTTATTTCTGGAATTACACTTTTTTATACAAGTTCCCAAAAAATCATTCAAGAAGATAAAGTTCAACTTACAACAACAAGTAAAGGTGACGAAAATGAAACCACTTTAAAATGGCGAAACAGCGATTTTGTGATGGAATATTCGTTAGATGGTGAATTTGAGATTGAACGTCCAATTCAACCGAATGAATTACCTAAAAATTTATTAAAGAAATACAATGAAATTTTACCTAATTACGATAAAATCCATCTCGAAAAAGTATTCAGAATTGGAGAAGATAGTTATGAGTTTTATTGTTACAAAGACAATAAACTGACCAAATTTGAACTGAAAGAATAGAAGATTGAACAATTAATTTTTACGAAACATTATTTTTGATAAATTATTCTTAAGTTTAACCAACATTACTATAAAAAATTTATGAATACAAAAGATAATCCCAAACTAATACGAGCTTGGATTTCTTACGACTGGGCAAATTCTGTTCATTCTTTAGTTATTGCCTCTGCTATTTTTCCGGTTTATTACACTTTAATGACCTATGATGCGAACGATCACCCAATTAAATTTTTAGGATTATTACCAGAGTCCGCATTCAATTTTTCATTGGCAATTGCTTTCTTTTTTGTGATTGTTTTGTCTCCTGTTTTATCTTCAATTGCAGATTTAATCGGAAATAAAATAAAATTTCTTCGCTTTTTTTGCTATTTAGGATCTTTCTCATGCATCGGAATGTTTTTCTTTACATCAAGCGATTTAGTTTGGTTAGCTTTATTACTCAATATCACTGCAAGCATAGGTTTTTGGGGAAGTTTAGTTTTTTACAACGCCTATTTACCAGAAATTGTCTCAGACGAAAAAATGGACAAAGTTTCGGCGCAAGGTTATATGTTTGGTTATATTGGTTCTGTCATTTTATTGACGATTTGTTTGGCAATGATACAATTCGCCCCAGAAGAACAACAAGCAATGTTTACTCGAATAAGTTTCTTATTAACAGGAATTTGGTGGTTAGGATTTGGACAAATTGCATTAAGTAAATTACCAAACCACAAATATGATCGCGAAATTCCAAAAGATATCATCAAATCGAGTTTTAGAAATTTAAAACATACCTTCAAAGATCTTAATCAATACAAAAATATTCGTGTTTTTTTGGCTGGATTTTTCTTTTACAGTTTAGCAATGCAAACTATCTTTTTGATGGCGGCAATGTTTGGAAGTTCAGAAATAGGAATGGAATCTTCAGAATTGATTATGACCATTTTATTAATTCAAATTGAAGCTGTTTTAGGTGCATGGTTATTCTCTTTTCTATCAGGAAAAATAGGAAATAAGAAAACCTTATTAATCGGGATTTTTATCTGGATTATTACATGTATTATTGGTTATTTGATTAATAAAAATGATCCTAATGTAAAAACTCAATTTTACGTAATGGCTGCAATGGTTGGTCTTGTAATGGGAGGTTTGCAAGCTTTATCACGTTCTACATACGCCAAATTATTACCAGAAACAGAAGATACTACAACCTATTTTAGCTTTTACGATGTTTTCGAAAAATTTGCCTTATTTTTAGGTTTAGTTATTTATGGATTATTGATTGAATATTCTGGCGGAATGAAAGCTTCGGCACTTGCAATGGGCGTTTCGTTTGCGATTAGTTTCGTTATTTTATTGTTCTATAAAATGGAAAAGAAGTAAAGTCATTTATATCAAATAAAAAACTAAACCCCAATATTTTAATCAATATTGGGGTTTGTATTTTAAAATTATAATCTTCCTTTTTCAGAACTACTTTTTGATTGTTCTATTGTGAATGATTTTCCAAAATTGTATCGAATTCCAATACGATAATAGCGAGCAGATTGTCCTGTATAAACAAATTTTGTATCGTTACTAAAACTTTGATCTTGCCAAGCTTTATCTTTAAATACATTGTTCACATTAAACGAAACCTCGAATTTTTTATCCAAAAATAACGCTCTCAAACCAAAAGCTGTACTCCAATTCGCG
Source organism: Empedobacter sp. UBA5528 (assembly GCF_002426075.1). Lineage (NCBI taxonomy): Bacteria > Pseudomonadati > Bacteroidota > Flavobacteriia > Flavobacteriales > Weeksellaceae > Empedobacter > Empedobacter sp. UBA5528. The sequence continues at coordinate 56,486 of NZ_DINY01000023.1, forward strand.
CGACTTCTTGACATGGCATCAATTGTTTTTGTTGTATAATTTGTGGTATGATTAAACAATAATGTTTTCGATTTATTCAATTCTAAATTATTTGTCAAACGAAATTCTCCATTAAATCCATCCAATACATAATTGTATTCAGGAATAATTCCTTTTGTTTTCTTGTAATACAAATCAATCGTTCCATTGACTTTCCACCATTTTACAAGCTTGAAATTTAGATTTTCACTAATTCCAAAACTCTCCGAATCAGCATAATTATATGGAATCCAATTTTGTGTATTTTCTGTTGGATTTACAACCACAATTTGATTGATTTCATCCGTAGAATTTCTGTAATATAATGTTGTAACTGCCAAATCTTTGTATGCATATTCCAACTCATAATTATACGAATAAGAAGGTTTTAATTTCGGATTTCCTTCGGCAAAAGAATAAGGAGAATAAATGGTACGAAACGGATTCAATTGTCCCATAAAAGGTCGATCAATACGACGCCCAACATTAATACTTAACGAATGATTTTCAGCAGGTTTATACATCAAATAAGCGGTTGGAAATAATCCATCATATTTATAGGTATCATGTTGATTTTCTTGCGGAGAAAAACCTTTTGCATCTGTATTTTCGTATCTCAAACCAACTTTTGCAGACCATTTTTCTGAAATATCTTTTTCAATACTCGCATAAAAAGCCAAAATATTTTCGTCATAATAAAAACCATTACTCAACTTTTCATCATAAACAGGCGACCCAGAAGATGTGTTGTAAAATAAATTATCGCTATTATTTTTCGTCCAACTATAACGTCCACCATAATTTAGTTTCCAAGTATTAACGGGATGTTCCATATCAATATTCAAACTATAATTATTTGCTTTTTGGTCGGACAAACTTTTATTTCCTTGGTATTCTGTTTTATTTTCAACATCTTCTGAATTAAAAAATCGGTTTGAAGTTACACTTGTATTGTTATTATTAAAATTTACCCAATCAAAATCAAATGTCAGTTTTTTTCCGATCGTATCCATTTTATAAATCACATGATAATTCAGCGTATTGTATTTCGTGTTTCCTTTGCTTCCATTTCGATCATTCAGAATATAACTCAACAATTCATTTTTATCCAAACTATTTATCGTTGTTTTCGTGCCACCAGTTCCTTTTCGATTTCCAGCATATAAATCAACCGTAAAACCAGTCGTCAATTTATCTGAAACTTTATAATCCAATCCTAATTTTCCGCCAATATTTCTATTTTTTCCACTATTTTTTTCTCTTTCAGTCCAAACTTCATTTGTCTTTCTAAAATAAATATCAGATTGTCCAATTCCATCATATTCACCAAAACCACCAAAAATATTCGAAACTAAAGTCCATTTATTTTTTCGGTAATTAAACGATGCACTATTGTTCCAATATGGTTTGTTATAATGTTGCAATGATGACGACAAACTTCCATTCCACGAGTCTTTTTTGCCTGATTTCAGTACAATATTGAGAATTCCACTATTTCCTATTGCTTGATATTTTGCGGGTGGATTTGTAATTACTTCAATTTTCTCAATATCATCTGCACGAAGCGTTTTTAAATAATTTGTCAATTGATCACCAGACATTTCCAATAAACGATCGTCCACCATCACACGCAAATTACTTTTACCAATTATCGAAACTACATCATTATCAACCTTTACACGAGGCGCCAATTTTAGCAAATCTAATGCATCTCCGCCTTTTGCTCCCTCCGCTAAATCAGCATTAAAAACAAGTCGATCAACTTTCTTTTCTATTAATTTTTTCTGACTCTTTACAACCGTTTCATTTAATGTAATATTTTCAGTTTTAGGAAGAATAATAACGCCTAAATCCTGATTTTTTCCACATAAAATCGTTTGAGTATGAAGCAAAACACCAGCTTCTTCTATTCGAAACATATAATTTCCTTCGGCTAAATCAACTGTAAAACTTCCTTTATCATCAGTTGAAATTTCTTCAATAATTTGATCATCTTTCAGAATAATCACATCTGCTAGACTAACAGGCATTTGATTCGTATATTGCAAGCTTCCTTTATATTGTTGTTGCGCAAAAATCGAGGTCGAGGCAAATAATAAAATTGGTATATATAATTTAGACATATTAGGTTTGTTTACTATAATGACGTGTGAATTACAGAAAAGTTACATAGAAAATGAATAATAATTGAATTTGTCTTTAAAAAATAAATTAACAATGATTTAATATTTAAAGAATTTTACTACATTTCAAAAAATAATTTTAACCGATTAAAAAAATATAAATGAATGGATTTTAATGAATTAAAAAACAAATTAGTGCAATCAACCAAACAAGCCTTTTTGAAAATTTATAACGAAAATCCTTCCCAAGACCTTTACGCTTTTGCCTTGTGCAATAACGACTCGAAAATAGCTATTCATCCTTCGGCAAATTCTGTAGAACATTTGGAAAAAGTTTCGGATGAAGACGATTTTTGTTACTACAAATACGAGCCTTCTGAATGGAAATATGATTATTTAGGAGCTGAAAATTCTTTTCAAGAAATCAATCAAATGTGTAAAGAAATCGTTGATGAACACGACGATGACGAAGATTGGTTTTATCAATTTCAGAATAAAATTAATGAAAAATGTATCGAAGTTTTAGAAGAATTAAAGAATGAAAATTTCTTTTCTAAATTAATTGGTAAAGATATTTTCTTAAACTTTTCTGTAATTGATGATGATTTGAACAAAGAAAAACAACAAAAAATTATTACGCAATTGAATGATAATTCGTACAAAGAAGATTATTTTGAATGGATGACAACTTGGGGTAAAAACAAAAAAAGAGCTTTATAAAAAGCTCTTTTTTTGTTTGATAATATTTCTTCTAAAAGTTTAGATTTCTTTTCTCAATCTCGCAACCGGAATATTTAGTTGTTCGCGATATTTTGCAATTGTACGACGAGCAATTGGATAACCTTTTTCTTTTAAAATTTCGGTTAATTTTTCGTCTGTCAAAGGTTTACGTTTGTCTTCATCTGCAATTACATCTTGTAAAATTCGTTTAATTTCGCGCGTCGAAACTTCTTCACCTTCATCATTTGTTAACGATTCTGAGAACAAATCTTTTATCAAAAATGTTCCGTAAGGCGTTGTGACATATTTAGAATTCGCTACACGAGAAACTGTCGAAATATCCATTCCAATTCTGTCTGAAATATCTTTTAAAATCATCGGTTTAATTTTCGTTTCATCTCCTGTTAAGAAATACTCTTTTTGAAATTTCATAATCGCTTCCATCGTGTATAAAAGCGTGTTACGGCGTTGCTGAACCGCATCAATAAACCATTTCGCAGAATCTAACTTTTGTTTGACAAACATCACAGCTTCTTTCTGTTGATTCGATTTATTTTCGGTTTTTTTGTATGTATCTAACATTTCTGCAAACGCACTCGAAATTTTCAATTCTGGTACATTACGTCCATTTAACGACAATTCTAAATCGCCATCGTTGATATGAATCGTAAAATCTGGCGTTATTTGCTCTACAATTTTACTACTACTCGAAAATGATTTTCCTGGTTTTGGATTCAAACGTTCAATCTCCGAAATTGCATCACGCAACTCATCATCATCCGCATCATATTTTGCCATCAATTTCGAATAATGCTTTTTCGTAAATGCATCAAACGATTCTGAAATTAATTTTTCTGCTAACTCTACTGCTTCTGTTTGATTTTTATTTTCTAATTGAATCAATAAACATTCTTGCAAATCACGCGCACCTACACCAACTGGATCCATTCGTTGAATATAATTAATCAACAAATTTTCGACCTCTTCTGGCGAAGTGTAAATATTTTGCGAGAATGCTAAATCGTCAACCAACGATTTAATATCACGACGCATATAACCATCATCGTCAATATTTCCTAAGATAAATTCAGCAATTTGAAATTGTTCCGAAGTTAATCGATTCGTATATAATTGTGATGTCAAAAACTCGATAAAGCTCTCTCCTTGCGCGTAAGGAACAGATTTATCTTCGTCATCATCACTATAATTATTCGTATACGTTTTATAATTTGGGATGTCATCATCGCTCAAATAATCATCAATATTGATGTCACTTGTGTCAATCACTTGCTCGTCGCCAAAATCATCACTCTGATTGTCCCATTCTTCCTGTTCTCCTCCGTAATCTTCATCATATTCAGAAGATTGATCATCCAAAGCAGGGTTTTCTTCCAACTCTTCCTTTACGCGTTGTTCAAAAGCAACCGTAGGAAGTTGAACCAACTTCATTAATTGGATTTGTTGTGGCGATAGTTTTTGTTGTAATTTTAAATTTAATTCCTGCTTTAACATATTTTGGGTTTTGGCTTATATAAAAAACGGATTTAGCTTAAAGTTACAATTTTTAAGCATAAATCCGTAAAAATATTTTGATTAAAATTCAGCGTTATTCGGTGTTCTAGGGAAAGGAATTACGTCACGAATGTTACCCATTCCTGTAACGAATAATACCAAACGCTCTAAACCTAAACCGAAACCTGAATGTGGCACAGAACCGAAACGTCTTGTGTCACGGTACCACCATAATTCTTCTTTATCAATTCCGAATTTTTCCATTTTTTCGTCTAAAACTTCTAAACGCTCTTCACGTTCAGAACCTCCGATAATTTCTCCGATTCCAGGGAATAAAACGTCCATTGCGCGAACTGTTTTTCCATCATCATTCATACGCATGTAAAATGCTTTGATTTCTGCAGGATAATCAAATAAAATAACTGGCGTTTTGAAATGTTTCTCAACTAAATAACGTTCGTGTTCTGATTGTAAATCTGCTCCCCAACCTTCGATTGGATATTTGAATTTACCTTTTTTATTTGGTTTAGAATCTTTTAAGATATCTATTGCTTCTGTATAAGTTAAACGAATGAATTTGTTATTTAAAACATATTCTAAACGCTCAATTAAACCTAATTCAGAACGCTCTGCTTCTGGTTTTTGTTTTTGTTCTTTGTCAAAACGTTCAGCTAAGAATTTCAAATCATCTTTACACGTTTCCATTGCATAAGTGATAACAGATTTCATAAAATCTTCTGCCAAATCCATATTTTGATCTAAACGGAAAAACGCAACTTCTGGCTCAATCATCCAGAATTCAGCTAAGTGACGAGAAGTATTCGAGTTTTCTGCACGGAAAGTAGGTCCAAATGTATAAATTTTCCCTAATCCCATTGCTGCTGTTTCTCCTTCTAACTGTCCAGAAACCGTTAAGTTAGTCGATTTACCAAAGAAATCTTGTGTATAATCTACTTTACCTTCTTCATTTTTAGGTAAGTTTTCCATATCCAAGTTTGTGATATGAAACATCTCTCCTGCTCCTTCAGCATCAGATCCTGTAATAATTGGCGTGTTGATGTAAACGAATCCATTTTCGTTGAAATACTTGTGAATCCCGAACATTAACGCGTTACGAACACGCATAGTTGCAGCAAAAACATTTGTTCTGAAACGTAAATGTGCTTGCTCACGCAAAATCTCTAAACTGTGTTGTTTTGGTTGTAAAATTGTTCCTTTTAAATCATCAGATGGCGCAGTTCCTAAAATTTTGATTTCTTTCGCAACAATTTCAATCTCTTGACCAGCTCCTTCACTTTCTACCACTTCTCCTTTTACTTGTAAAGAAGCTGCTGTAGAAATTTGTTTTATAATTGATTCGTCAAAATTTTCGAAATCTACTACTACTTGAATATTATTAATTGTAGAACCGTCATTCAACGCGATGAAACGATTACTTCTGAACGATCTTACCCATCCATTTACAACTACTTCCTGTAGCAACAAATCCTTGCCTTTTTCTAATAAGGCTTTAATTCCGTACGATTGCATAATTTTTTAATTTATCCTTACAAATTTAGTTATTATTTAAAGTTATAAAAATTATAGGCATAATTTTTGCGAATATTTTTCAACCAACCTAAAAATCCTTTACAATTTCAATGAAAATGTAAAGGATTTTTGATTTTAGTTTATTTTTTGAAGTGAAATTATTCTAGTTCTTAGATTCAAAACGCAAAAGAAGTTCATTTATTCTTTGAATAAGAACTTTATCAGAATTATTATTTTGAATTAAATAATCTACATAATTTTTTAATTCGTAAAATTGACTATCAGTTTTAATTTGATCTTTCTCAATTATCTTTTCGATTCTTTTAAAATATGATTCAAAAATATCAATGTCATAATTGGTTGTCTTTATCAAATATTCATTAAAACCAAAATCTCTATCTTCGATAAAATCAGACGTTAAATCTTTAAACCAGTTTTTTAAAATAGTTAATTTTCTTTTTGAATAATACTCCTCTGTTTGAGTTTTTAGACGAATATATTCATCTTTCATTTCATTATTAAAAGCAAGATGAACAATATAATAATCTATAGTCGCAAGTACTAAATCTCTATATTTTTTAAGTTCAAACTCTTTATTCATAAATTTAAATCAATATATACGATTCTGAAACGAGTCCAGAATGACAAAATCTAAATACCTACAAAAAATTCAAATTTACAGTTAATTTTAAATAGAAATTATCTTGGAATTTTTCTTCTGAATAAGCACCTAAACGGTAAAATGCTCCCAATCCAAATGTTTTGAAAATTAAATTATTTACTTCAACTCCTGTTTCGTGGTAATAATGATTCAATGTTTTGAAATCTAAATTTTGATGATCTGTTTTATCTTTCATATCACCTAAAACTCCACGGTAAACGAATTGTGGGAAAATAATTTTGTTTCCGACTTTAACGCCAGCAAAAATATGTTTCAATTGAAAGGATACAAATCGATCCGAATAAAATTCTCCAGGACGCATTGTTTCGAAATTTGTTAAACCTCCTACTCCAAAGTTTGCAAAATCATTACGTTTTGCGTTTCCTTGTCCTTCGAACAAGTTCATCAACGGCATTTTTCCTTCAACCCAACCCGCATTTACATTGAAATTTGTTTTACCAACTCGCGTATCGAACACATCAAAATAAGAAATATTGAAACGAAGTGGATCATAATCAGAATTGAAAATATCCCAATATTTCGTCAACATTGCATAGAAAACAGATTTCCCGCTATTCACCGTCACTTTTCCGTAAGGCGTGCGGATAAACTTGTCTTTTGGTGCAAAACGGATCGCTAATTGCGTATTATACAAATCGTACCAACCTATATTATTCAGGAAAGAATAATCAAATTCTGCTTGTTGTTTTTCATAATTTGCCGAAATATTGAAGGTTACATTCTTGAAAATATCTTGCTCATATCCAAAAGAATAATGTTTATACGAAAAATATTCGTGATTATAAATATTACTAAAAGCTCCAGAAATTAGACGTGTATAATTCGATTGTAATAAAATTGGCGTTTTCCCAGAAGCCGAAACATCTTGCGAGTATTTTGCAAAAATTCGACCCGAATAAGGCTTATTTACATAATAATCTCCACCAAATCCAAACTTGAATGTTTCATCTTTGAAACCATAAGCTGAATACGCATTCAACGAATATTTATCGCTCCAATTTTCATTTGTATTAAACGCGGCACCAAGTCTAAAACCTTCGTAATCATTAAACGCTAAGATTTTTGTTAAATCTAAATCAACTTTTCCTAATGATAATTTCCCACCAGAATTGATGATTCTCATCAATTTCATTTGACGTTCTAACTTATATTTATCGCCAATACTATCAATTGTCGTATAAGTATTTCGCTCTTTGTTTGATAATGACGAATCGCGGTAATCTTCCATCACATTGTCCCATTTCTTTTCGTTCATATTTTGAAAAGAAATTTCGTCTTCGTAACCTAAAAATTCGTTGCGTTTGAAATGTGCTGGATTTTGAATATCCTTGAAAGTTGTTTCAAGATTAATCCAAATTTTTTCTTTTTTATCAATAAAATCATCATCGGATAATTTCTCTGTAATCTTAAAATTACCAGCTTCCATGCGATATTTTTGTTGATTTGGAATCCAAGAACCATTATTCAATTTCCAATCTGCTTCTAATTCTGCAACATAATTTGAAATCGTATTTTCTGCTTCAATTTTGATTAAAGCATACGTTCTATCATCAATCCAAAGTGTTCCTTTAATTTGTCTTTTATCCGTTTTGATTGAAGGGAAAAAGCTAATAACAGCCGTTTTTCGCCCATCAATAAAAATATCCTCTTTGAAACCATAACGGTAATGCGAAAGACCTTCTCGACTTACTGGATTAATAATTCCTTTGAAGAAAAAATTGATTTTATCTTGATCAAAATTGAACGCAATTGGTTGCATCGCCAAATATTCGTACAAAGGCGAACGCATTCCAGAAATACGAGAAGATTGCACGATATTTTTTAGTCCAAAACGCTTCGAAACTTTATGATCCATTGCACGTTCTCCCAAAAATAAATGACTGTTGTCTAACAATTTTTTCCATTGATTATTGACAGAATCTTTGTGATTTTGAGGTTGAATGATAAACGGAATCGAATCGTTATTTACTGTACTCCAAAATTTAGTGTATGATTTTAGGAAAATATTTCCTCCGTTTCTGATTGTATTTTTGGATTGATTGCGAATTGCTTTGATAATCAAATTACGACCAACAGAATCATTTGTCGTAAAACTAACCTCATCCAAACTAATGAAAGAAGGTTTCATCATAATTTCCACCAACTTTTTACCATCAGTCTGAATACTTTCTGAGAAATATCCGTTTTTGATTATATCAATAAAATGAACAGAATCATTGATATCCAATTCTCCTAATTCGTCTGTTTGACCAAGAAATTGTTTGGTATCGCTGTAAACATTAGCACCAGTTAAACGAAATTCGTCTTGAGCATCGAATACTCTCACTTTAATTTGAGCAAATGTGGCAATTGAAATACAGAAATTTAGCAGGAATATATAGTTCTTCATCTTTTGAAATTGATTATGCAAATAAATAAAAAAAGCAGCGAAACGCTGCCTTAAAATATTTTTTTTTCAAGAAAGATTAAACTTTCATGATTTCAGCTTCTTTTTTCGTTAAAGCTTCTTCTAATTTCTTAGAAAACTTGTCTGTTAATCCTTGAACACGTGTTTCGTAATCTTTCACCATGTCTTCAGAAGCTTCTTTTACAGCTTTTAACGCTTTGTTCGCATCTTGACGTGCATTACGAAGAGAAATTTTAGCAGTTTCCATATCCGATTTGGCCATTTTCACCAACTCTTTACGACGTTCTTCTGTTACTGGAGGAATACTGATAATAATTGTATCTCCATTGTTAGAAGGTGCAAAACCTAAATTAGCATTGATGATTGCTTTTTCAATTTCATGAATTAAATTTCTCTCGTATGGTTGAATGCTCAATGTCATTGCATCTGGTGTATTTACATTTGCAATTTGAGTTAACGGAGATAAACTTCCGTAGTAATCAACACGAACTGAACTTAACATTGCAGGAGTAGCTTTACCTGCTCTTAATTTGTCGAATGCAACCTCTAAGTGACTTACAGTTCCCTGCATTTGCTCCTTAGCCGTTTCTAAAATAATATCTAATTCTTCCATTTCGGGATTTATTTATTTGTTACTAGAGTACCTACGTTATCTCCTAAAATTAATTTTTTCAAGTTACCATCTGTATTCATATCAAATACAATAATAGGTAAATTATTTTCTTCACTCAAAGTAAAAGCTGTCATATCCATTACTTTTAAGTTTTTATCGTAAACTTCTTGATAAGAAATTGTTTCGAATTTCTCTGCTGTTGGATCTTTTTCTGGATCTGCAGTATAAATTCCATCAACACGAGTTCCTTTCAAAATAACATCAGCTTGCGTTTCAATTGCTCTCAAAACGGCTGCTGTATCTGTTGTAAAATATGGATTTCCTGTTCCTGCACCAAAAATTACGACACGACCTTTTTCTAGATGACGCGTAGCTCTTCTTTTGATAAATGGTTCTGCGATTTGCTCCATACGAATAGCCGTTTGTAAACGTGTATTAACACCAGCATCTTCCAAAGCTCCTTGCAATGCCATACTGTTAATCACAGTTGCCAACATTCCCATATAATCTCCTTGTACACGATCCATACCAGAAGCAACACCTTGTACACCTCTAAAAATATTACCACCTCCGATTACGATTGCCACTTCGCAACCAAGTTCAGCAACTTCTCTAATTTGTTGCGCATATTGTTTCAGCATATTTGGATCAATACCATATTGTAAATCTCCCATTAATGCTTCACCACTCAATTTAAGTAATATTCTTTTGTATTTCATCTTGTCAAAGGTTTTCTTTTGCAAATATAATTTTTCTATTCTGATTTATCCTAACGTTCGAAAATGTCAAACGCATTTTTTGTTGTAATTGCTGCAATTTCAGCTGGTGTTTGATGGTAAATATCAACCAACTTATCGCAAACATGTGTCAAATAACTACTTTCATTTCGTTTTCCACGAAACGGAACTGGCGCTAAATAAGGTGAATCTGTTTCGAGAACGATATGTTTGATATCAAAATCACCTAAAAATTGATCTATTTTACCATTTTTAAAGGTTACAACTCCACCAATTCCTAATTTCAAATTGAAATCTATTGCGCGTTGTGCATCTTCTTTTGTTCCTGAAAAACAATGAAAAATTCCGAATAATTTTTCATCTTTCACTTCTTCTAACACTTCAAAAACTTCATTGAAAGCATCTCGACAATGAATGATAATTGGTAAATTCTTTTCTTTTGCCCATTCAATTTGCATTTTAAATGCATCTTGTTGCGTTTGTAAAAATTCTTTTTCCCAATACAAATCAATTCCGATTTCGCCAATTGCTTTAAATGGTCGTTTATCAATCCATTTGCGCACATGAGCCAATTCGTCTTCTATTGTATCTGGATGAACCGAACACGGATGCAAACCCATCATCGCAAACATCGAATCTTGGTGAGCAGCTTCTAACGCCAACATTCTATCCGTGTAACTTTTATCAATTGCTGGCAAATAAAATCGCTCTACTCCATTTTGCTTTGCTCGCGCAATTACTTCATCTATATCATTCTCAAATTGCTCCGAATATAGATGTGTATGTGTATCAATTAACATGTTTTATTTTTGATTTCAAAAGTTCATTTTCAACTGAAAAATCAAGTTGATTTCCTTTTTCTAATTCATTCATCAATGTAATCGTTTTTACTAAAAATTGTTGATAATTGTCTGATCCTTCATTAAAAGGGCGATGATTAATTGCTGAAATAACTTTATTTATTTTTTGAATAATTGTTTGCGTTGATTGCTCGAAATAAGTTTCTGAAAACTTTTCCCAAATATAATCAACGGCTTGTTTCGATGGATGAATCAAATCTTCTTTGAAAAAACGATAATCTCTCAAATCATCTAAAACTAATTCATATGACGGGAAATATTCAACTTGATTATTTTGAAGACTTAATTGATATAAAGCATCCAACAGTCTAGCTTTACTTACATTATTTTCGATCATTCCATCTTTTGTATGACGAACAGGACTAACTGTTGTAATGATGCGAATAGTTGGATTAATTTTCTTCAAATCTGAAACAATCAATTCCAACGATTTTAGATTATCTTCTGTTGTTAATAATCTTTTTTCAAATTGTTTTGCCTCAACTTTATGACAATTCGCGACAACTTGATTTGAAGTTTTCCATTCATAAATCCACGATGTTCCCAATGTAATCATCAACACATCACAAGAATGAATGTAATCATGAACCTGATTGATTGTTGAATTTAATTCCTCTAAAACAGCTTCTTTCGTCAACGCATTAAACGACGAATGTACATCGAAACAGAAAAATTCTTCTCCGTTTTGATGTACATCAGTTATTGTAAAATATTTTTTATGAATGCTTCTTTCTATTAAATTTTGAATGGAATGTGAATTAAAAATCACTCCAAATGGATTAATTAATCCATCAAACTTTAAATCGGTCAAACGCTTTCCAATTTCATCTGAAAAACAAGAACCTATCGTCAATATTTTGTGTTGATGATTGAGTTTAAAATCAGAAGATTGAATTTGAAAAGACGTTCGAAATTGCATTTTTTATCCTTGTCGATCAATTAAAACTTCGCTTAATTCTCTCAAATAAGATTTACGTTCTTCTGGAACATCAATTTGATCCAAATAGCTGTGCGCTTTATTCGTATATTCTCTAATTAACGTTGAAAGTTTACGGTTAACATTCAGTTTTCTGAATAATTTTTCTACCGCATATACCTTATCGATATTATCTGTATTTGAACTATACCAATATAATAATTCCTCTTTTTCTTCTTCGTTTGCCGCTTCTAAAGCAGAAATGTAAAGAATCGTTTTCTTATTCTCGAAAATATCTCCAGCGTGTTTTTTACCTAAATGTTCAAGGCTACCAAAAACATCCAAATAATCATCTTTCAATTGATACGCGATTCCTAAATTCAAACCATATTGGTACAATTTATCTGAATCCTCCTCCGAAGCATTTCCAATCATTGCGCCTAATTTCAAAGCACAACCAAGTAAAACACTCGTTTTTAGAGAAATCATTTTGATGTAATCTTCGTATGAAACATTCAATTTTGTTTCATAATTCACATCCAATTGCTGTCCTTCACAAACTTCTAAAGCAGTTTTAGAAAATAATCTTGTCGAACGTTTAAATAATTCTGGTTCTAAATCTTCTAAATATTGATATGCTTTTACCAACATCGCATCACCAGAAAGAATCGCTGTATTTAATCCAAATTTTTCGTGAACTGTTGGTTTACTTCTTCTTAATGAAGCATTGTCCATAATATCGTCGTGCATCAACGAAAAATTATGAAAAAACTCAATCGCTAACGAAGGTTTCAACGCTTTTTCAACTTCACCATCAAACAAATCAGTTCCCAATAAAGTCAAAATTGGACGAATTCTTTTACCACCAATATTCAAAATATAATCCATCGGTTCGTATAATTCTTCTGGATTTTTAGAAAATGGATTTTTATCGATTGTTTCGGCAATTAATTCGTGAAATTTATCAAATGAGTACATAGTTTGATTTTTGTAAAAATTAAGTTTTGGCAAATATAACTAAGAATGATTGATTTTGGGTTGTTTTCTTTTATTTTTGATTGAACCTAAAAATTCGTTTCCGACAATCAAATACAAAAGAATTTGACCAATAATCGCCGCAATAAAATAAGGATGACCTTTTTGTAAAACAATCTCAGCACTTTGCAGCAAAGGAATTGTCCAAAAATAAGTGGAAACAATTACTAAAAGCAACGCATTAAGCCTAAAAATCCAGATTTTATTCATTTTATATGTTCCGAAATGGATAAATAAAGCGCCCAAAAAAGTATAAGCCAATACCTCAAAAAATTCATTCAGCACAAATTGTTCTCTAAATAAGCCAAAAATATCTTTGTGACTTACAAACAAAAATTCTTCAGGAACAAGATAACTCCAATGGTTTGCAATAAAAAATAAAACAAGATTTAGCATCAAAACAATCGTCAATTGATCTTTGAATTGATCAACAAACATTGAATAATACTTGAACTTTGAGATTGATTTCTTTGATTTCATTTAACGAAATAATTCACTTACAATTTGATACGATTTTCGTTTTGCTTTTTGATCAAAAACATTCGTAGAAACCATAATTTCATCAATTTTAGATTCAAAAATAAATTCATCTAAACTCTGCGCCAAAGCACCTTTACTTCCAATAAAAGACAAAGCTGTCATTCCTTTTAGCATATATTTTTGCTCAGGCGAAGCCAATTCTAATTGTGTTTTTTCGGGTGGAACAATTGGTTGGCGTTTATCGGTAATAATATTCAAAAATCCTTGGTACATCGACATCGATAAATAATGCGCTTCTTCGTCTGTATTCGCCGCAATTACATTGACACAAGCAATCGTATAAGGTTCTTGCAAAAATTCTGAAGGTTGAAATTGAGAACGATAAATCTCTACCGCATTATAAAATTGTTGTGGCGCAAAATGCCCCGCAAATGCATAAGGTAAACCTAATTTAGCCGCCAAAAAAGCCGAATCTGTACTTGATCCCAAAATATAAATCGGCACATTTGCTCCTTCTCCAGGAATCGCACGCACTTTACTTTCTTTATTATCTAAACTAAAATAGTTTTGTAGATTTTTGATTTCAGCTTCGAAATCGTAATTCATAAAATTATCTCCTCTACGCAAAATAGAAGCTGTTAATTGATCAGTTCCTGGCGCACGACCTAAACCTAAATCGATACGATTTGGATAAAGCGCATCCAAAGTCCCAAATTGTTCTGCAACTGATAAAGCAGTATGATTAGGTAGCATTATTCCTCCCGAACCAACTTTAATTCTTGAAGTTCCATTTGCTACATAGCCTATTAATAAAGAAGTTGCCGCGCTCGCTACATTCTGCATATTATGATGTTCAGATAACCAATAACGGCTATACCCTATTTCGTCTACAAATTTTGCGTTATCTAACGTGTTTTTGAACGTTTGATTTAATGTATCTCCTTCTCTTACATAAGCCAAATCCAACACTGAGTAGTTTATTTTTCTCATCCGTTCTTTTCTAATTAAAATATTAAACTAAATTACAAAGAAAAAAATTCAAAAAAAATTCCCCCATAACATACATTATGGAGGAGATAATTTTGTAATTGGATTTATAAATAGGTTTAAGTAGTTGAAGAGTCTAAAATTTTTAATTAATAGTTTGATGATAGATTAGTAATCTTTCGAGATACTTAATTCAAAAATAGATAATAAAAAAAATAAATACTCAATTTAGAGGGGGGACAACTGGGGGGACATTTCATATTCATCTAAATATCAATACTTTGAAAATGAAGTTAAACATAAAAATAATTCAATTTTTTGTTAAGATTTACAATTTTTTCGGTCTATATTTGAAAAAATAATATATTGAAAGTTTCTATTTTTTTTACGCTCCTACTCTTTCCTTTTTTATTTTTATCATCATTTAGTTCTATTAGTAAAAATGATGAACGTATTCTTATTGAAAAAATCATCGAACAGAATAAAAATGTGACAGATACTATTCAATTGCAAAATAATTTCAAGAAATTAGATATCTCATCAACTTCTTTTTTATCAAAAAGTCTAAAATCAATTTATCAAGTTTATTTAGCTAATCTCTATGCACAAACCAACGATAAATTAAACAAAAAAAGTAATTCGTTATTTGAGTCTGCATTAAAAGTTTCAAAAAATGTTAACTCACCAGAATTACAAATTTGGGTGAATACACAATATGGGTATTACTATTATAATTTTAGCCAATATCAAAATGCTTATCCATATTTTATGGAAGCATCAAAACTTCTCGACTTAACAAAAGATGAGGATATTTTTTCTAAAAGTGATGTTTACAAAAAGAATGCATTCTACTTTATGAATGTAAAAGAATTTGATAAAAGTGAAAAATATCTTTTGTTAGCTTTAAAATATACCAACAAAAAAGACCACGAATATGGAACAATTCTGAATGCGATTGGTCATGTTTTTATGAATAAAAATAATATTAATAAAGCAAATAATTACTTCGAATTAACAAAAGAATATGCAATTCAAAATAAGGACGAAATTCGATATGCAAAAGCTTTAGGTGATATTGCCTCTATAAATATTCTCAACAAACAGTACGATTTAGCGATTGATAATTTGAAAAAAGATATTGAAATTTCTAAAAAATTAAAAAACGCTCGAAATTTAATGTACGCTAATATTCAATTGGGAAAATTGTACTTGCAATTAAATCGAATTGATGATGCTAAAATAATTTTGAATGAAGCAAAAGAATATGCTTCTCAGAAAATTTATTTGAACAGTTTTGAATATGACATTTATAAAATCTTATTAGAAATTGCTGTAAAAAACAATAATATCAATGAGGAGTTAATTAGCCGAAGAAAACTAGATGAATTGGAGTTAGAGTTGCAAAAAACTGATGGCCAAAATGTGATTAATGAAATTAATTGGAAAATTCAACAAGATAATTTCAACTTTAAATTTGAAGCAGAAAAAGCAGAACAAGAGAAAACAACCATCCTAAAAAATGCATTATTTCTTATTTCTTTTCTATTAATCATTATCATTTTATTTGTAATAATTTCTTATCGTCGAAAAATAAAAATACAAAATTCTACATACGATAATAAAATATTATCTATTCAAAATGAAAAACTTAAATCTGAAAATAAATTAAATAAAACTGCTCAAACTTTAGAATCTTATAAAACTTATTTGTCTGAAAAGAATAAACAAATAGTTACATTAAAAAATGAAATCAATTCTATTTCCAATTCAAGTACCATAAACAAAGAAAAACAATATAATGAATTAGTTAATCTCTTAGATTCGCATTTAATGACAGACGAAAGTTGGGGAAATTTCAAAAATATTTTTGCTCATGAACAAAACGATTTTGTAAAATATCTTTCTCAAAATTTTCCATCTTTAACCGAATCTAATTTGAGAACTATTTATTTGTTAAAATTAGGCTTGAACAATTTAGAAATTTCGCAAATCTTAGGAATTTCGGCTGATTCAGTCAAAAAAGCGAAACAACGCTTAAAAAAGAAATATAAAAATTTTGATCAAATTTTTCAAGATTAAGAAAATAGGAGATAAAAAAGATGATTTACTAAATAGTAAATCATCTTTTCACTATTACTTCAACTCGAAGAAATCTCGTTTTCCTATTTTAATTTTAGTTTCGGTTTTTAATTCAAAATCATCAAAAGCATCCATTTTTTTCTCTCCATTAATTTGTACTGCACCGCTTTCTATCAAACGTCTGATTGCATTTCTCGATAAATCTTTCTTTAATTGATGACAAACATCTAACAATGTAATATTATCATTCTCAAAGTTTAAAGAACTAATTTTAACAACTTCGAAAACTCTATTTTCATCATTTCTTTTCTGAAATTGATTGTTAAAAAATTCTTCTGCTTGTTCAGCTTCATTTACAGAATGGTATTGAATAATAATATTTTTTGCAACTAATTTCTTAATTAACATTGGATTATCTGTTTTTAATCGCTCATTCAAATTCATTTTTTCTTCAATAGAAAAATCCGTTGCTAACGCAATATATTCTTCTAATAAATCATCTGGAATAGACATTGTTTTCCCAAACATTTCATTTGGTTCATCCGTCAAACCAATAATATTATTCAACGATTTACTCATCTTTTCTTTTCCATCGGTTCCTCTCAAAAGTGGCATACACATTACAATCTGAGCAGCTTCTCCATTGGTTTCTTGCAATTGTCGTCCCATTGTACAATTAAATAATTGATCCGTTCCTCCCATTTCGATATCAGCACTTATCTGAACAGAATCGTATGCTTGTAAAATCGGGTAAACCAACTCATGCATTGCAATCGGCGTATTTTCGGTGAAGCGTTTATTAAAATCATTTCGATGCATCAGTTGTGCAACCGTAACTTTTGACAACAACTGAATAATATCCGAAAAAGGTAAATGATCTAACCAGTCTGAATTAAACACAATTTCAGCCTTATTCACATCAATAATTTTTGACAATTGATTAATGTAGGTTTCCGCATTGTTCTGAACTTGTTCTGCATTCAGCGGTTGACGACTTTTATTTTTTCCTGTTGGATCTCCAATCTGAGCTGTAAAACTCCCAACCAAAATAACTATTTGATGTCCCAAATCTTGAAATTCTTTCAATTTCTTCAATACAACGGCGTGACCAAGATGTAAATCTGGTGCGGTAGGATCAAAACCTAATTTGATTCGTAATGGTCGATTTTCTTTTTCAGCTAATTTTAATTTTTCTTCCAATCCATTTTCTGGTAAAAAAATAGCTACATTTTCCTTTAAACTTTTTAAATTTTCCATGATTTTTTTTAAATAAAAAAAGCCCGAGCAAAACTGCTCGGGCTTGTAGATTATGATTAAATTTTTGACGTACAAAATTAATACGAAGTATACACATAGTCTACCCGAGCAAATATTGTACGATAATAAGTGCTAAAAAACGGTAAACGTAATATGTGTTGCAAAAACTTCATTTATAATGCAAAGGTAAGAATAGTTTTGAGAATAGAAATTTTCGTTCAAAAAATTATCTTAGACAATAATTCTATAGAAAAACCTTTATAAAAGTTTTTCGTAATAACTTTGTGTAAATTATTATAGAATGAGCAATAAAACTGCTAAAACAAATGTAGTACGAATTTTAGACACACACAATATTTCGTACGAATTGCGCGAATATGAAGTTGATGAAGAACATATTGATGCTTTGCATGTTGCAAATTCATTGAACGTAAATCCGGAAGGAATTTATAAAACTTTGGTTTTGAAAGGAAATATAGAACCATTTTTAGTTGCCGTAATTCCTGCAAACACACATCTTGATATGAAAAAATTTGCGAAAATTTCTGGTAATAAAAACTGCGAAATGCTTCCTTTGAAAGATTTGCTGAATGTTACAGGTTATATTCGTGGTGGTTGCTCACCTATCGGAATGAAAAAGCAATTTCCTACTTACATAGAAGAACTGGCTGTTTTGCAAGATCAGATTTGTATTAGTGCAGGAAAAAGAGGTTTACAAATTATTCTAAACCCCGAAGATTTAAGAAATTTGATTGAGGCTAAATTTGAAGATATTACACAATTTGATTCATAATTTATTTACTATTCAGAATGATTTTTTCTAAAATAGTTGGAAATTTTGCTTCATCTTCAAACGTCAAATCTGGATTTGCATACACAATAATTCCATTTTTATCAATCACATAAGTTGCTCTATTATTGTAACCTAAACGATTATAAGAATTATACATCAACGAAATTGCATAATTCTCATCATTCAAATACGTAATATTATTTGTTCGCAAAGCTGATTTCCATAATTCTAACAACGGATTTGTAGAACTAGAAACTGCGTAATTTTTTACATTTTGTAACAATGGATTATGATCGATTAATTGAATTTGAGCAGCACAAGTCATTGCTGCTTTCGTATCAATTGACGTAAAATCAGGCAAAATTTGTCCACTAAACGCCGCAGGATAAAACGTTAAAACTTTAAAAGTCGATTTATCATTCAAAAATTTATCTGTCGAATTAGTCTTATAATTCGGTCCATTCAAAATAAAATCTGGTGCTTTATCACCAACCTTCAAGGTTTTATTTTCTGTGATATTTACTTCTATGTTATCGATTTTAGACGTTCTTTTAATCAATCTTTCCAAAGGTTTCAGATGTTCGCCTTGCGCACGATAATCATTATCTCGCATCAAAATTTTATTGTTTTGATCCACTAGAAAAAGAATCGAACTTTCTACTAAAACATTGTTAGAATTTGACGTTGGAATTATACTCGAAATTGAATTTTGCTTAAAAGGTTTCAACCCTATTGCATTGTAAATTTTTCCAACTTCATCATAAATTACCTTCGTTCCATCCAACTTATTTTGATTAGTCGTTTCATTAAAAGCAAACGTTTGCTGCGGTTCTTTACTCCATTTATTATCTTCATTTACAATATAAATCACATCAATTTTTGGTGGATTTTGAGACGAAAATGCCAAATTCTTCACAAAATAATAATTCAGCGAAGTTGTCATCATGCTCGCATACGGATTCGTTTTGTATAAACTTGGCGTAAATACAATAATTTTAAAGTTTGAAGATTGATTGATATTTTCAATTTTATTAATCGGAAACTGAGCGCCAACATTCAAATTTTGAGCTTTTGTAAAACAAAAACCACATATAATTAGTACTATCGAATAGATTCGTAACATAAAACGTTTATTTTAAATAAACTAATAAAAACTACCACAAGATAACTAAAATTCTACTTTCTCAAAAAAACTATTCATTAAATTCTCATTAGAATTGACGATTAACTTTTGAAATTATCAAGTTTTTTTTGCAGTAAATCAGTTACCTTTGTGTTGATTTTTAATTTAAAATTTACACAAATGGAATTCAATGTTAGCAATGCTTTGAAACAATTAAATAATGATTATTCAGAAGATAAGGCGTCAGAAATTATCGAAAATCTATTGTATAATTCAACTGATTTTTCTGATGAAGACCATGAAATAATCGATCAATTGGGTGATAAATTTCTACGAATTGCTGCACAAATTTTTGTGGAAGATTTGGCGTATGATTTCAATACTTTGGTGAATTATTGGGAAGCTTTTATTGGACAATTAACAGAAGAACAATCTCAAAACTTATTGAATTTCGCTATTGAACAAACAGATACAGAATTTGTAGAAGATTTTATTATTGGATACCGAAAATTTTATTCAAATCCCAAAGAAAGTATTACATTTTTCAATAAACTGAATGAAGACGAATTTTACGAAATTAAATTCTTCAAAGCACGTTGTTATGAGGTTTTAGGTGAAAATGAAAAAGCTGTGGAAGCTTATAATAGTTACTTAAATTCTGCACATTTCAAAAAAGAAGAAAATGCTGAACAAGCTGCTGTAAACGAGTTTTATATTAGTCATAGCATTGCGCCTTTGTTAGTGAGCATGAAAAAATATGATGAAGCCAAAACTTACTTTGATCGTGTTTTAGGAAATATCGATTTCGAAGATTATTTAGCTAATTTTGAAGGTTCTAATCAACAAGAAATCAAAAGTTTCTTAGAGGATTATGTAACAACTTTGGAAGAAACTGAAGATAAAACAACTGCTGAAAAAATTTCAAAAAAAATAATGCAATATTTTTCTTAGAATTACAACATTCGGAAATGTAGTATTGATTTTTTAGCAAATATTCATAAATAGGTAAATTTAATATTTTCTTAACATTAATATAAATTCTATCTATTTGAGTATAAAAAAATAAATATAAATTTATTTATCAAATTAAGAAATCTACCTACCTTTGTACCATAAATAATTTATTCATAGTTGTTAAGGATAATGAAGTTGATTTTCTGAAGAAGAATATCCTTAATCAAATAGAGTTTTTTTATAGTATTTTTAGGTTGGTTAGTGGTTCAATGTAAGTTGAACCATTTTTTATTTCTTATAACCATAAGCACAATGTCTGCAACCATTTTGGCAACATTTTCCTTTCTGATAATGGAAAAATTCTGTAAAAACCCAATACCCATTTTCGATATAATAATGTATATGAGGAACAAACTCCGAAGGCATTGTTGGATGTGGATATTCTTGATCTAATTCTACAAAATAATTCAGTTTTTCTATACAAGAATTACACAAACATTTGTAATGCGTTTTCTTCAAAAACTCTTTTATTTCATCTTTTATAACAATTGTAGTACAAGCACAATTCGAAATATCATCTACCTTACACTCCATTGTTTCGTTACAACGCGAACAATTTTCGATCATTTTTTTGGATTATTTTTTTGATTTTTCAAAATACGAAAAATTCATAAACTTATCTTAAATCATGTGATTGAAATTCTCTATAACCATCATAAATAAATAGTTATAAATTAATTCTATCTAGACATAAAAGAAATCATTTAAGAATAATAGATTTAAAGTCAAAACTTTAAGAAATTTGTAAAAGAATAAAAGATAGACATTATCATTATTCAATTAGTGTTTTTATAGTAGTTTTGATTGGTTAAAATCCTCGGAATAATTTTCCGAGGATTTTTTATTTTCTTAATCTATCAACTAATAAACCAATTACAAAACCGATAATCGAAGGTGCAATCCAACCTAAATCGTATTCGAAAAATGGAATTTTATTCAGATTTTCTATAGTCGATTCATCTAACTTTCCTAATAATTTCAATAATCCTAAAATTGCGATGATTGTAGACGCTATTAATGCAAAAATATAAGGAGTTTTGCTTTTAATTGTTTTTCCAAACAACACTATATAAATAACTAACGTGATTGTAATTGGATATACGAAAGCCAAAGGTGGATATGCAAAATTAATAATTTCGTCTACACCTTTTATTGATAAACCAAACGATATTACTGTACATAAAATCACTAAAGCAGTGTAACTTACTTTTCCATTTGTTAAACGTCCAAAAAATGTACCTACCGCAGATGTTAATGCGATTGAAGTGGTAAGACAAGCAAACGCCATACATAACGCAATTGCAATTAACCCATACTGTCCTAATGTATTTCGAGAGATTTCTATTAATAATTCTGCACGAGAAATTTCTGGATTTGTAATTCCAGAAGTAGCACCTAAATAAATCAATCCACCATATACAAATAACAAACAAGTTGTAGACAATAAACCTGATATAATTACAATTTGAGATTTACTTTTTGTATCAGTATACCCTTTATCTCGTGCTGCTGAAATAATAATTCCAGCAAAAATAACAGAAGCCAAAACGTCTAATGTTTGATAACCTTCTATAAAACCTTTCGAAAAAGATTGCATCATCGTTAAGTCTGAAGGTAAGAAATCAGCGGTTGGGTATATAATTCCAATGACTATTAATAAGGTCAATAAAATCAATAATACTGGTGTTAAATAATTTCCAATAACGTCTACCACTTTTGAGGGACGAATCGCTAAAATAAGTGTTACTGCAAAAAATAGTAACGATCCCCACATCGGATCCAATGTTGGAAAAAATGGTTTTAATCCCACTTCGAATGTTGTTGCGGCAGTACGAGGAATCGCAATTAACGGTCCGATACAAATCATAATAATTGTACCTAAAATAGCCGCCAAATGTTTGTTCACACGATGCCCTAAATCATTAAAATTATCACCCGAAAAAACAACAGATAAAATACCAGTAAATGGCAATAAAATACCAGTTAACCCAAATGCTATCATCGCGACGAAATAATTTGAACCCACTTCTAATCCTATCAAAGGAGGTAAAAGAAGGTTTCCTGCACCAAAAAACATCGCAAACAACGCAAATCCAAGTGTTAATACATTGGTTAACTTTTTACTTTTCATATATTTAATAATTCTATCTGTTTTAAAAAACGGTTCGCAAATTACTACAATTGCATTTTCAAGCCTTAAACTTAGTAGAATTATTCGATAATCACACAGCTAATTTATAAATTTGACAGATTTGAATAATAATTTTTATATTTATCAGATTTTAAACTTTATATATTATGAATGTTTTAATCATCGATATCATCAAATCTTAATTGATTTGAAATTTTATCTAAAGTGATAATTCGATTCGTTGGTGTATAACCTTCTCCTTTTGGCTGAAAATATTGAATATCTATCTTCATAGTTTCAAAGTAAACATTCATAACAAAAATTTTTAAGCTTTTAATTTTAAAATTTTTGTAATAATATTTATGAGGTAAATATTAAACATCATAAAACAGATTGATATTGAAGGATACTCAAAAACAGCGAAAAGTATTATAATCAAACTAAAAAATAGTATTAAAACTACCGCTAAAAAAATCGAAAAATAATTAAGATAATTAAAACCTATCGTTTCTTCATCATCAAAATTAGTGTAGAATATTGCTGCAAAAAAATCGACTATAATTAAAAGAAACAATAAATAACCTAAAAGCGGCAAATAAAAACTTAAATCATGAAATCCTCGAATAATTGTTACATCCAAAACAAAAGCTACTGGAATACAAAGCCATGTAATGTTGGTCCAAACAAATATTTGTCCAGAATTAGAGAAAATTTTTCCTAAAAACAACTCCGAAATCTTATCAATTTTCAAATAAAATGACATTGCAAATAAGCAAATCACAAGCTCTAAAATAAGAATAGAAAAGCTGAAAATTGTATCATTATTTTTAATCACAATATCCGTAAAGGAAATTGCCATCAGTACAAGACCGATGACAAAAATCCCAAAAAATAAGTGTGCAAATGTTATTTTGTTTTGTTCCATTCGATGTTTTTTGAATAGTACATTAGGATTGCAACAATGATAAATAATCCTATACTTCCTACTAATAACGCGTGTTCTTTGAGTTGTAAAACACTGTAAATAAATGTGTATAATAAAATTAACATTAATGTAATTTTGAATGTGAAACCAAATGATTTTAGGAAAGAATTGACAAAAAATGTAATCAATAAAATAGTTGCACCAGATGAAATAAAGTAAGCAATATCAAATCCTAAATATTCTGACAACGATAACAATAACACAAAATTGACACAGATTGCAAATCCAACTAACGCATATTGTACCAAGTGAATGTTGAAATTATTTCGGCTTTCGATAAAGAAAAATGCTACAAATGTTAATCCAATGAACAGAATCGCATATTTTGTCGAACGATATGTTTTGTCATAATGATCGTTCATCTGCAAGAAATTAACGCCAAAACTATAATCAGAAAAGTTAGAAGCGTCTTGCCAAATCTGTCCTTGCAAAGGATTTTGTTGATAAATAGACCATTTTACATTTGTTTTTCCATTCTTCGTTTCGGGATCAGAATTAGGTAAAAAATTTCCATCATATTTCAAATCTTTCCAATTTGTAGCCAAATCAACTTTTGTATTAATCGCAGATGGAATGATATTCAACATTTGAGAACCTTTCATCACCAAATTGATTGAAACTTGATTAAAATCGAATGTAGAAGGATCTATTTTTTGAGACATCATTTGCACAGGCATCACTTTTTTAGTGGTACTCACTTGTTCCAAATATTCTCCATTTTCTACTCTAACTTCTGGTTGAATAGTAATTGTAGAAGTTATATTATCCATATTCAATGGATAATTTTTGTTGTTAGATTGTACAATTACTTTGTTCTCATATCCTTTAGAATCAGAGATTCCAAAAACAATTTTAGTCGAAACTACATTTTCTGCACTTACTTCCACTTCATTAAGCATATCGCTATAATTCTTAAATTTCGAATTGATATTCAGTTTCGAATTGTAAACTACTGCTTCATAAATACTACGACTTTTTAACTGCGTATCAATCGTTCCATTTATATTTAAATCATTAGCAGAAATATACTTTTTCACTTGTTGCTTCACAACTTTTCCTTGTCCATCATTTACATTTTCCATGTAAGTAACCTCGATAAAAGGACCATAAATCGTCTGTTTCCCACTCCATTTATCTGAAATTTCGGTAATTACTTTTTCCTTGTTTCCTTGTCGTTCTTCAATTAAATTTAATATGAACGGAATCGGAATTAAAAGTCCTAAAACTAAAAGACATACCAAAAATCCTTTTATCATTGTTTTGTTTTGTGAATAAACTGATTGATTTTCAGGTTGATATTCATTTTTTAAATCATTGTTTTCCATAAGTTTGAATTTTATTATTTATTTTAAAAAGTACTTTGTTTTTCAAAGTTTAAATGCAAAAAAAATTATTTTATATTCTTTATTAATTTTTCAAGATAGTTCAAATGCTCCTGAAAAGCTTGTTTTCCAAGTGCTGTTATCGAATAAGTTGTATTCGTTTTTCGACCTATAAATCCTTTGTGTACAGTAATATAATCGTTTTCTTCTAGGTTTTTTAAGTGCGAAGCCAAGTTACCATCAGTCAAATCTAAAAAGTCTTTCAAATCCTTAAAAGAAATTTCTTCATTCATGACCAAAGCACTCATAATTCCCACACGAATACGATTATCAAAGACTTTGTTTAATTTATTAAGATTAAAATCCATGTTGCAAATTTAAGCTTTGTAATCATATTTTCGTACCATCCAAATCCCAAAAATTAGATGTAAAAGCCCGAAACCGATAAACCAAAACAATAAACCATTGAAAATAAAATAGAAAGCCAATAACCCTAAAAATATTTCGCACATTGCCAAATATTTTATTTCTACAATTGTGTCACGTTCTACCGTATACAAAGCTAAGCCGTAAAACAAAAGCGTTGCTGGAGCTACATAAGCAAAACTAAAATTATTGATAAAAATCAAACTTACTATTCCTCCAACGATTAAAACAAAAAGAAATTTACGCAATATTCGTTTTGTAACTGGATTTATAAATTTAACGTCATCTTTTGTCGATTTTCTGGTCATAAAAAAGAAACCTCCAATACATGCAACCATTAAAGTTACAATTCCTAAAATGAATAATTTAATTTCTAAATTATTCATTAAAATAGGTGTCAATGTTCCTCTATAATTTACTTGAAGTGCATCTTGTAGAATCAAAACATAAGCGATAAAAGCAGAAATCATTCCCACTACTCCAACCCAAACACCACTCCATCCACTAATACTTGTGAATTTTGATGTGCGTTGCATCATTGATTTGATTTCGTTTAAACTTTCTACAGGATTATTTGTGCTCATATTAAAAGTACTTTGCAATTCAAAGTTAATATAAAAAATGATTCTGCAAAATATTTTTTCAAAAAAAATCCAATTTCTAAATGAAATTGGATTTTATAAATATGATTAATTAATCAATTTTTAAGGATTTGTAGACCACAAAGAAGCTGATGCCAACATTGCGCGTTTATCTAATTTTAATAAATCGACAATTAATTGAGCAAAATCTTCAGGCTGAAGCACTTTTTCTGGATTTCCGTCTGTGATTTTCAACACATCTTTTGACATCTCAGATGCAATTGTACTTGGAGTTAAAGTCGTAACACGAATGTTTTTCTTTCTTAATTCGAACATTAATGATTCTGATAAACCTATCAATCCCGCTTTTGAAGCTGAATAAGCAGAAGTTACTGCGTTTCCTTTTAATCCTGCAGTTGAAGATACATTGATAATATCACCACTTCCTAACTCTACCATCGAAGGAATTACAGCTTTAGAAACATAATATGGTCCAAATAAATTGGTACGCACAATCTCTTCCCAATCATTTTCTGGCATTTCCAAAAAACTTCCGAAAGCCGCAATACCGGCATTATTAATCAAAATATCAAACGCTCCAAAACTCTCAATTAATCGTTCAAGTTGCATTTTCACTTCAACTTTTTCAGCTACATTAAAAATCGAATAATCCGCTTTTACTCCAAAACTTTTGATCTCTTCTACAGTTTCTTCTAATGTCTTTGTATTTCGTCCTGTCACAGCTACATTAACACCTTCTTTAGCCAATGCCAAAGCAACAGCTTTTCCTAAACCTCTACTACCTCCTGTGACTAAAGCATTTTTCCCTTTTAAATCTTGCATAATTATTTTATAATTAGAATTTTACAATTTATTTTTTGAAGATTTTTTATGATTTTGAAGTACAAAGATAAACAACATAGATTTCTAGGAAAAATATTTTTTATCTACCTAATTATAAGTATTTTTACTACTTAATCACACACTGAATGGATAAATATTTATTTTTTACTCTACTCCTTATCAACGTCCTCTCTTTTTTTTTATTTAAAATAGATAAAAAAACTCAATTATTGGTAAAAGACGTGTATCTGAATTAGCACTTTGTTTTGTGACTTTGATTGGTGGAACAATTGGTTCTCTTATGTCAATGCAGATTTATCGTCATAAAATAAGAAAAAAGTCTTTTATTTTTAAAATAGTAATGATTATAGCAATACAATGTAGTTTATTAATTTTTTTAGTTGATCGAATTTAATTGTTCTAAAATTTAAACCTACGACAGTCTTTTTTCTCAGCTTGTTGTTTCTTTTGATTCAGTCTTTTTTGCTGAGAAGCTTTAGTAGGTTTAGTCTTTTTTCTAAACTTTGGAATAATCAATGCTTTTTCAACTAATTCTAACATTTTCTTTGTTGCAGATTCTTTATTGTCCAATTGAGAGCGAGATTCTTGCGAATTGATTTGTAAAAATCCTTCTGAATTAATCTTATTTTTTAGCTTTTCTGTGATTAATGCTTTTTCTTCATCAGAAAAAAATTGGGAAACTTCAACGTTCCATTTTGCTAAAACCATCGTTTCAACCTTGTTTACATTTTGCCCTCCTGCACCGCTACTTCTCGCTGTTTTATATGTTATTTCATAAGAAAAATCTTTCATCACTTATTATTTTTATTGAATAAAATATGAGAAATCAAACAGATTAAAGTAAAAAAAACGCCAACAGCAACCACTCCATTCCATTGAAATTTATCCCACGCATTTGCTGCAATAAATGTTCCTAAAGATCCACCAATAAAATAGCTTGTCATGTAAACTGTATTCACTCGATTTCCTGCTTTGGCATCTAATCCAAAAATAATGGTTTGATTAGAAACATGCATTGCCTGTAAACCTAAATCGATCAAAATTACACCAACAATTAATCCCCAATATGTATAGCCAAATTCATAGAAAAATCCCCAAGAAATTAGCATAGTAATGATGGAATAAAAGATAATTTTTGATGTTGACAGAACTTTTGAAACTCTACCAACTAATGCAGCAGCTAATGCTCCTACTGCTCCAATTAATCCAAAAGCACCAGCAATATCGCTTCCAACAAAAAATGGTGCTTCTTCTAAGTGAAAAACCAATGTTGTCCAAAATGCACTAAATGCTGCAAAACCTGTAGCTCCACGAAAAGAAGCTAATCTTAATTGTGGTTGATTTTTTACTAAATCTACAATCGATTTCATCAAATTACCATAAGTTCCTTTGAAATTTGGTTGTATTTCTGGTAAAAATATATAGATAAAAATCCATAGAACAAACATTAAAATTGCGCCTATCATATAAACTTCTCGCCATCCTAAATATTCACCAATAAAGCCACTAAAAACACGAGAAAGTAGAATACCAACAAGCAAACCACTCATAACCATCCCGACAGCTTGCGCTTTTTTTTGAGGTTCAGCTAATTCAGCCGCCATTGGCACAAAAACTTGCGGAATAACTGAGGTGAAACCGATTAGAAAACTTAATGGAAAAAGCCAGCTTACAGATGGTGCAAAATACATTCCCAAAAGAGCTGCGATTATAAAAACAAAATCGATTAAGATCATTCGTTTTCGTTTCAGTAAATCTCCTAAAGGAATAATAAACAACAATCCACAAGCGTATCCAATTTGTGTTAACATTGCAATATTAGAAACTTTACTTTCGGAAACATTAAAATCTTTAGCGATTAATGACAATAATGGCTGATTGTAATAATTATTTGCCACAACCAAACCGCTCCCAATAATCATTATCCATAAAATGATTGGAGTTAATTTGGGTTTCATTTGTAAATTTTCCATTCTAATATTCGCTTGCTTCAGTCAAAAGTTTAACATCATCATGAGATAATTGCACATTTACACCTTCTACAAAAGCATCAAGATGTTGTTCCTTAGTTGCACTCGCAATGGGAGCTACAACAGTTTTCTGATCCATTAACCAAGCCAATGCAACTGCCGAATAAGAAATATTATATCGTGTAGAAATAGTTTGTAAAGCGTCCAAAATTTTGAATCCTCTTTCATTCAAATACTTTTTGATTCCATTACCGCGCAAACTTTGTTGTAAATCTTCTTCAGTTTTATATTTACCTGATAAAAAACCACTCGCTAAACTGTAATAAGGGATAACAGCTAAATTATATTTCTCAGCAACAGGTTGCAAAAATTCTTCAAAATGCTGACGATCATACAAATTATATTCAGGTTGCAAGGTTTTGTATTGCGGCAAATTATAAAGTTCTGATTTATCCAACGATTCAATCAATCGCTCCGAAGAAAAATTAGAAGCTCCTATAAATCTCACTTTTCCTTCTTTTATCAATTGATTATAAACGGATAAAGTTTCTTCTACAGGTGTATTTACATCATCATAATGAGTTTGATACAAGTCGATATAATCTGTTTGTAAACGGATAAGTGATTCTTCTACTTCTTTTAAGATATGAGCTTTTGTAGTATTTGGCTTATCTTGAATCATATTTCGTCCACCAACTTTCGTTGCCAAAACAATTTGATCTCTCACTCCTCTCGATTTTAACCAATTTCCGATAATTCGTTCAGACTCTGTTCCAACATTACCTTCCACCCAATACGAATAGTTATTTGCAGTGTCTATCGCATTAAATCCTCTGTCCAAAAATCCATCTAAAATTCGAAAAGATTCTTCTTCATTCAATGTCCAACCAAAAACATTTCCTCCGAAAAAAATTGGTTTTATTTCTAAATCTGTATTTCCTAATTGTACATTTTTCATGGGGATAAAGATAAAAAAAAGCTACTTTGCAGTAGCTTCTTGTTGTAAAATTTTTTGACTCACACGTCGAAAAATGTAACTTTTAAGATACTTTTATGGTGTCTTCATAGGTTTAGAAAACAAAGCATCAAAGTTTAATACTTAGTTTGAAATCGATACAACAAATATATATACTGAATAATATCTATCATTAAAATAGAGTTCAGATTTCGTTAATTCACGTTTCAGCAAGGTGAATTGTGAATTTATTCAGGTGAAATTTTAATCAACTTTCAAAATCATTCGAACTTTTGTTCCTTTTTCATGAAAATTTATAAAAATATTTTCTTCAATATTACGATTAAGCAATTGTAAACGCTCATTAACTATCTTAAGTGCTTTCGAATCGTGAGTTTTATTTTGCGTAATTTGTGTTGTATTTCCCTTTCCATTATCTTCAATGATTATTTCTAAATAATCAATTTTTACACGAATAATCAATTTGATAATCGGTTGTAAATGATTTTGATCAAATGCGTGAACAAAA
Source organism: Empedobacter sp. UBA5528 (assembly GCF_002426075.1). Classification (NCBI taxonomy): domain Bacteria; kingdom Pseudomonadati; phylum Bacteroidota; class Flavobacteriia; order Flavobacteriales; family Weeksellaceae; genus Empedobacter; species Empedobacter sp. UBA5528. The sequence goes on from NZ_DINY01000023.1 coordinate 87,135, forward strand.
GAATTTTCGATAATTGGTTGAATCAACATTGGAGGAATTTTGATGCGATAAATATCCAATTGACTATCAATTTGAACATCAAATTCTATTTTATTTTTCCATCTAAAATTCTCAACTTCAACATATAATTTCAAAAAATCAATTTCGTCTTTCAAACTAATTTCATCTTTTGTTGAAAGATTTAACATCTGACGAATCAAGTGAGAAAAACGTCCCAACGAATTTAACGCATTATCAATATCATTATCCAAAATATAAAACTGAATAGAATTCAGCACATTGAAAATAAAATGCGGATTCATTTGCGATTGTAAAGCTGTTAACTTCGTTTCGGTTAATTGCCGCTCTAATTGCAAACGTTGATTTTCTTGAGTATTTTTTTCATTTAATTGACTAATTTTTAATTGATTAAATTTATTTAACGTCTTGATTTTATTTGTATTATAACGATAAATAATCAATCCTAAAGTTAAGACTGACAACAAAATAAAATAAATATTCAAGTAAAAAGGTTCGTCAACATTCAACGAAACCAAATCAATAATTTGTTTTTGTCCATTGCTTGTATCCGTTATTTCTAATTGAACACGATATTTACCATATGGTATATTCCGCAAATAAATAGATGGGTTATAAAAATACTCGTTCCACTTTTCATCAGGATTTACACGATATCTGTACTTATAACTTTGAGCAAAATTAGCATCAACCACAGCAAAATTTAATGTAATATTATTCTCATTATTCTTTAAATTCAAATCTTTATCAATCAAATCAAACCACATAAATTTATCTATTCCAAAAGATTGATCATTAATTTTAAAACTTGTAATTATAATCTCTTTCGACTGATTTTTTTGCTTTAATAAATTCTCAAGATTTAACTTATAATATCCATTTTCAACACCAATTGTAGCCGTTTTTCCGTCAAAAATAGACGAATGTATATCCTTATTTACAAAACCTTGTTCATTACCAATCATATATGTTTTACCATTATTGAAAACGAGTAAATTACGATTGGTTCCAATCAGAATTGAGTTCCCAAAAATGTCAATTGAACTGATATTTTCCCCGCCAATTTCACGAATATTGATTACTTTTTTTGTGATTAATTCATCTCCTTTTACCTCTAAAATATAGACTTTCGCAAATTCTGTTGCAACCAACAACTGATTATCTCCAACGCATTTTATCATTTTAATTTTAGATTCATTAAACTGATTATTTTGCAAATAAGAAATAAAATTTCCATTTTCATACTTGAATAATCCATCCAAAGAAGAACCAAAAAATACAGCTTTTTTATTTTGACAAATCGAAACAACATCTTTCGGAACATTCGCTTGCGTAGCTGAATATGCGTGATATTTTAGATTATTCAGATCATCAAAAACCAAAATTCCTCCAAAAGGATTTGTCTGAATAAATTGATTATTAAAATATGTAAATTGACTTGTTCGATTAGGTAAATAATCTTTGAATTCTCCATTAAAATCTAACTCGAAAAGTCCTAAATTAGTTGCTATAATAAACGAATTATGACGAATAATCATTTTATAAAAACGAAGATTTTTTTCTTTCAAATCAAAATCAATTTCATAAAAATCTTTATTTGATTGACTTAAAAAATCTTTGAATTTTGACTTATTTCGAAGCATATATTGATAAAAAGCATTTCTCTTTATCTGCTTATTGAATACATTATTCTCTTGAAAATAAAGTCCTTCTGGTGTTAAAAAATATTGTGTATTCGCAACTTTTAGAATTTCAATGACTCTTTTATTATCAATCGTTGAAAAATCTAAAAAATGATTAAAATGAACTTCAAAAAGTCCTTTATCAGCACTTCCAACATAAATTAAATCATCCGTTTTACTACTAAAAACTCGATATGGATAATCCGAAGTGATTTTAAAATTTTCTGTTTGATCTGTTATTTTATTGTCCTTTAATTCGGCAACCATTCCATTTCCTGCACCCGTTTCGTAACCAGCTAATAAAAGAGAATGACGTTTATCTGAAATGTTGTGATTTCTAAAAACTGGAAAATCGTAGGTTTTAAAATTCAATTTTTTATTCAAAAAATCGTTTATCGAAATGATATTAAGACCTTTAGAAGATGACAAATACAAATCATTATTATTCAAAAAACTATAATTAATTCGATTGAAAGGATTGACCAACTTCAACTTATCGCGATGAACTTCATAAACACCATGATCTATTGTTGCAACATAAACCTTGTTTTGATATTCGAAAAAAGATACCGCTTCGAACACAATATTGTTATTTTTTTCAAAAGAAGGATTATAAATTTTCTTTGATTTTGTATCAATAATCGAAACGCCACCTTGCGCAGCAACATATATTAAATCATCTAAATAAAATAAATTTCGAACACGATCCGAAACTAATCCTTTCGCTGTATTAATTTGTTCAAAACGTTGACCAGTAAATTTCAATATCCCTTGTCCGTAACTTCCGAACCAAACATTATATTGCTTATCTTCTATTATTGTCCAAACATTATTGTATTGTACTTTCTCGAAGCGTTTCATCATTTTGAAATTGTCCATGTCTTTCACAAATACGCCAAAACGAGTTCCAACCCACAAGATTTTACGAGAATCTTTGTAAACACTCAAAATCTCATTGGCAGGCAAGCCATTTTCGTACGTGTATTGTTTTGTCAGAACATATTGCGCAGAAAGTTGATGAGAGCAATGAAATAAAACAAGTAAAAAAATGAAGTTACGCAACCACATTCGATAAAATTTTATACCCCAAAGAAGTTACAGGAAGATTTGATTCACCATCTTTTGGATGACAATTCAGAATCAATAAATTGTTTCGTTTATCAAATTTTTTAGCAAAATTAATATTAACCAAATACGATCTATTGACACGGAAAAAATTGGTTTGATCAATTAAATTTTCTACCTCTTTCAGCGTTTTAGTTACCATGTACGCCTCTTTTTCAGTAAAAATTGTACAATAACTATCATCTGCTTTACAGTAAATAATATTTTCAATTTTCAGTACCAAAACCTCTGTTATAGATGGAATAAATATAATTCCATGCTCATTTTTGAAAACGTCTTTCAGATTATCAGTTTCTACTTCATCTTCAAAATCATCTGCAATATTAATAATCTCTTTCGTTATTTTTGTTTGATTTTGACGCTCTACAAAACGATTCAATAATACTTTAAGATCAGAAATTGAAATAGGTTTCATCAAATAACCCAAACATCCCCATTGATTTACAGCTTCTAAAATATAGTCTGAATGAGCTGTTGTGAAAATGACATCAAACGTAATATCATCGAAATAATCAAATAATTTAAACCCAAATTCCTCTGGCATGTGAATATCCAAAAAAACGATATCTGGTTGATTTTCCTTAATTTTTTCAACGCCTTCTTTTACAGAATTTGCAGTATCAATGGAAACAAAAAAATCTGGCAAAGCATGTTGAATAATTTTCTTTAACCCTTGTTGAGCAAAGTGTTCATCATCTATAATAAGAGCTTTGTAATGATTCATTTGAGTTTAATTTGTTACAAATATAAACTAAAAAAGGATGCTCCGTAGAACATCCTTTGATTATGATTGAAGTAATATTTTTAAACTCTTTTCGATTTTAATTGTAAAAAGATTGCTGCAATTATTGATCCTACCGAAGCCATAATAAAGCCAACCCACAATTGCGAATTAAATCCTAACCCCATTGCAATCGGAATTCCTCCTAAAAATGCACCTAAAGCATTTCCGATATTAAAACTTGCTTGACCAGCTGCTGCGGCTAAAGTTTCGGATCCTTTTCCGTTATTAATCAACATCATTTGAATTGGCGAACCAATTGTAAACGCAATTAATCCCGTAATAAACGACATAATATAAGCCATTATTTGTATGTGAGAAGTGAAATAAACAATCACTAAACAAATCGCCATCGAAGCAAATGAGATAATTGCAGCTTTATTTGGCGACATGGTATCTGCCAATTTTCCACCTATAAAATTACCTACAAACATTCCTAGACCAATCAAGGTCATAATAATTGGAACTTTTGTTTTGGGTAAATCTGCCACATTTGTCATTAATGGAGAAATGTAACTTATCCACGCAAATAATCCTGAAGTTCCGATAGAAATCATCACAATTAATACCCAAGCTTCCCATTTTTTGAAGAAACTTAATTGCTCTACTAAACTTCCTTTGTTTGTATTTTTAAGATTTGGAACCCAAAGCGAAATCGCTAACATTGTGATTAATCCTAAACTTGCAATAATCCCAAACGTTAATCGCCACGAAAAAACTTGTCCTAATTTCGTCCCTAATGGAACTCCGACTAAATTCGCAAACGTTAATCCCGCAAACATAATCGAAATAGCTTGCGCTTCTTTTCCTTTTGTTGCTAATTGTGCTGCCACAACAGATCCTACACCGAAGAATGCTCCATGAGGTAAACCAGACATAAAACGAGCAATTAATAAGGTATTATAACTTGGTGCGATAACAAAAAGTGAGTTAAAAATGGTAAACAATAACATAAAAAAGATTAATACTTTTTTAGGCGAATATTTACTTGTAGCCATGATCAATGTTGGAGCTCCAACCATTACGCCCATTGCATACATTGATATAAAATTCCCTGCTGTTGGAATTGAAATATTCAAATCTTTTGCAAAATCTTCTAAAACTCCCATCATCGAAAATTCCGTCATTCCAATGGCTAAACCTCCCATTGCTAAGGCAAGTAAACTCTTTTTTACCATTTATTCTTCTATTCTTCGTATAATTCTATCGGCAAACCGTCGGGATCTTCAAAAAAAGTAAACTTCTTTTGCGTGTATTCATCCACACGAATTGACTCTACCATCACATTCAACTGCGTTAATTTTTCTACTTCATTTTCTATATTTTCCACAGCAAAAGCAATATGTCTCAATCCAGAAGCTTCTGGTCGAGAAACACGTTTTGGTGGATTAGGAAAAGAAAATAATTCGATGCAGTAATAATTTTGCAAAGCTAAATCTAATTTATAAGAATCACGTTCTTTTCGGTAAACTTCTTGCACAATTTCGAATCCTAAAATTTCTGTGTAAAAATGTTTTGATTTTTGATAATCCGAACAAATGATTGCAATATGATGGATTTTTTTTAATGCTAACATAATTTATGCGTAATGATTATTTTTTGCTCTTTCATATTGTGGCAACCACTTTATATCTTCTTCTAACTCTTTTGCAGCACGTAATGCAAAATATGGATCGCGTAATAATTCTCTTCCTAAAAAGATTAAATCTGCTTCTTCATTTTGAAGAATTTCTTCGGCTTGTTTTGGCTCAAAAATTAATCCAACAGCTCCAGTAATGATTTCGACTTGGTTTTTAATTTCATTTGCGAATGGAACTTGATAATTTTTTTTGACATCAATCTTTTGATGACTCACTCCTCCTCCAGACGAAACATCAATCACTTCTACTCCATTTTGTTTTAAAATCTTACACAATTCTATTGTTTCTTCTAAATTCCAACCATTTTCCGCCCAATCCGAAGCTGACAAACGAACCCAAAGCGATTGAGTTGTAATATATTTTTGCATTTCAGCAACAATTTCCAACACAAAACGAATTCTATTCTCGAAACTTCCACCATATTCATCTGTTCGATTATTGATTAAAGGCGACAAAAATTGATGAACCAAATATCCATGCGCACCATGAATTTCTAAAATTTCAAAACCAGCTTTTATCGCGCGTTCAGTTGCTTTTCCCCATTCTTTTACAACATCTTTAATTTCAGAAATTGTTAATTGATGTGGAATTTCATCCGATTCATTAAAAGGTAAATTAGAACTCGAAACTGTTTTCCAACCATTTTTTTCGTCAGATTTTATTTGATGGTGTCCCAACCAAGGCTTTTCTGTACTTGCTTTTCTTCCTGCATGCGCTAACTGAATCCCAGGAACACAATTGTATTTTTTAATTTCGGAAGTTAATTTTTGATACACTTCAATATGTTCATCTTTCCAAATTCCTAAATCGCCATACGAAATTCGACCATCTGCAATAACAGCGGTAGCTTCTTGTATAATCGCCGAAACATTGCCAACTGCACGCGAAACATAATGTTGAAAATGCCAATCATTTGGAAAACCATCTTCCGAAGAATATTGGCACATTGGCGACATAATAATTCTATTTTTTAATGAAATAGATTCATTTATACTGATTGATTCAAATAATTTGCTCATTACTTGTTTTTTTGACTTAATTAATTTGGAATAAAATTCGTGAATTTGATTGATTTCTTAAAACGATTCAGCTTAAAAATTGTTTAAATTCTAATCTTTCAACAAAATTAAAAAAGCTTAGAAATACATGAAATCACAAATAATTTTAACAATTTATTTAAAACTGACAAAAAACATAAATTTAAAAAAATCTAATAATCAATCCGATATCATAGTAAATATCTAAGGTTCAGAATAATTTTTAATAAATCTTTCATTGTTTCTTAGTTTGTTCGTAATTTTACAAAAAAGTGAATTTTGGAAAAGAAAAAGATTGTCATTTTAGGTGCTGGATTTGCCGGACTTAAATTAGCCCGTAAATTAAATAATAACCCACACTTTTCTGTTACACTTATTGACCGTTATAACTATCATCAATTTCAACCTCTTTTTTATCAAGTTGCTACAGCAGGAATAAACGCTAGTGATATTTCGTTTCCTATACGAAAAGTATTTCAAGGAAGTAAAAATGTCAGCGTACGATTAGCTGAAGTAACAGCTATAAAAAAAGAAGCTAATATTGTTGAAACCACAATCGGAGATTTTTCTTACGATTATTTGGTTATTGCCATGGGATGTACCACAAATTTCTTTGGTAATAAGCAAATTGAGGAATTATCATTCCCAATGAAATCCACAAACGAAGCTTTAACGCTAAAAAACAGATTGTTAACAAATTTTGAAAGTGCTTATTCTGCTGAGTCAGAAGAAGAATTAGAAGAAATTTTGAACATTGTTGTTGTTGGTGGTGGACCAACTGGAGTAGAACTTTCTGGTGCAATTGCACATATGAAAAAACACATTCTACCAAAAGATTATCCAGATTTAGATTTCTCTAAATTGAATATTTATTTGATTGAAGGAAGTCCTAATTTATTAGGACCTATGTCTGATTTAGCTCATAAAAAGTCTCACGAATATTTGACAAATATGGGAGTGCATATTTGGACAGAAGGACGAGTTACAGATTATGATGGAAAAACTATTTCCTTAGCTGACGGACGCACAATCAAAACAAAAAATTTAATTTGGTCTGCTGGTGTTACAGGAAATATTCCTGAAGGAGCTGTGTCTCAAGAAGAGTTACAAAGAGGTAACCGTTTTAAGGTAGATCGTACAAGTAAAATTATTGGAACTGATAACATATATGCTATTGGTGACATTTCTTGTATGGAAACACCTAAATATCCTCATGGACATCCTCAATTAGCACGTGTTGCTGGGGATCAAGCTATGAATTTAGCCAAAAATTTCAATAAAATTGGACAAGGTTTATCAGAAGATAAATTAACTTTATTTGAATATCAAGATCCAGGATCTATGGCTACAATAGGAAAACATAAAGCTGTTGTTGACTTACCTAAATTCTCTTTCTCTGGACGTTTGGCATGGTTTACATGGATGTTCTTACACTTAATGTTAATCTTGACTGTTCGCAACAAACTGGCTATTTTCTTTAATTGGGCTCAAAATTATTTTACAAATGATTCATCATTACGTATTATTGTTCGTCCAACGAAAAAAGATTTTAGATTTAATTTGAAAGGTTATCGCCGTTTTCCAAAGAATCGTGATAAAGAAGTAGAAGCTTAATCAAAAAAGTATATCAATAAAAAACTCCGCTAAATATTTAGCGGAGTTTTTTGTATCTATGAATTGAAATTTTATTTTCTTGCAGAAGGTGTTCTCACTCCTGTTTTTACTCTTTCTGTTGATGCAGATTTTGCACTTACAGCATCTTTAGCAGATTTGCTGTATAATTGGATAAAATCAAATAATCCATCAAAATCACCAGTCAATGTTTTACCATTCGAAACTCTCAATGCAAAGTTTGTAGATAATAAACTTCTGTTATAAGGGTCAAAATAATTTTTTAGATTAATAGATCCAGAAGAAAAATCTGTATCTAACAAAGCAAACGTTCCAGAATTAAGAACTGGCACATAATTTTGCATTATAGGATCTTCATAATATTCGATATAATCCAATCCTCTATCATTATTTTCTGTTACGTAAGATCCATTAAAACTTAAATCACCTCTTTGGAAAATTTCTAAATACAAATAAGCTCCATTTAATTTACCATTCTTAGGAACTGGATTTGTAGATAATTCTACACTATAATAAAATCCGCCATCAGCCTTTTTTATATCTGCAACAACTGCATTTCGAAGCGGAAATGATACACCATCATAATTGATTTGTCCAACATTAACAATTTCAGGTTCATAATAGCCATCATCATTATTCACACAAGATGTTAATGAGATAGACGAGACAGCTAACATTGCTAAAAATATAATTTTTTTCATAATTTCTAAATTTTCAAACTAATTATATTGCCAGTATTACAAATAGCGTGCTAAAAAATAACAACAACTAGTTTTAGCATAAAAAAAGTGTTACACAATCGTGTAACACTTTGATATTAAATAAAATATTTTTTAACAAAGAAAATTATCCTTTGATAATGATTTCCATTTTTTCTTGCTCTTCTAAAGCTAATTCCAAATCAACTAAGATACGTCCTGAATGTTCGTCAGCGATAATTTTTTTACGTTGAGCGATATCCATTTGTCTTTGTGGTGGAATTGTAAAGAAAGATCCCGCAGAAGCTCCACGTTGTACAGGAACAACAGCTAAACCATTTTTCACAGAATTTCTGATACGGCTGTAAGCGTCTAATAATCTTTGTTCGATTTTAGCAGAATATTCAGAAGATAATTTCAATAAATTACTTTCTTCTTTTTCTGTATCTTTTACAATTGTATCCAACTCAGCTTGTTTGTGAGATAAATGCTCTTTCATTGAGTTTAATTTTGCATTAAATTCTTCAACTTGTGCATTTTTTTGAGAAATTTTAACTGTAAACTCACGAATACGTTTCTCAGATAACTCAATTTCCAAACCTTGATACTCTACTTCTTTCGCTAAAGCATCAAATTCTCTATTGTTTCGTACGTTATCTTGTTGTTTCGTGTATTTTTTAATTAAAGCTTCAGCATTTTTGATTGCTTCTTTCTTCAATTTAATTTCTTCATCCAAACCTTTAGTTTCGTCAACTATTTTTTGGATTCTCGTTTCTAATTGTGCAACATCGTCGCTCAAATCTTCAACTTCTAAAGGTAATTCACCTCTTGTGTTTCTGATTTCATCTAAACGTGAATCAATTAATTGCAAGTCGTATAACGCGCGAAGTTTTTCTTCTACGCTTAGTTCTTTGATATTTTTTGTTTCAGACATAGTTAACAATAATTAACAGGATTGGTATTAATTCCAGAATTAAAGACCACAAAATTAGTAAATTTTTCTTTAAGATACGAAGTTATTAAGTTTTTTGTAAACTGTTCCGATTCAAAATGTCCAATATCTGCCAAAACAAGCTTATTTTCAGCTGTAAAAAAATCGTGATATTTCAAATCAGCCGTGATATAAATGTCCGCTCCAGCCGAAATTGCATTTTTTATTCCAAATGCGCCAGAACCTCCAAGTACAGCAACCTTCTTTATTTTTTTGTTTAATAATTTCGAGTGACGAATAACGGGTGTATTCATTTGAGTTTTTAGATAATTGAAAAAATCGAGTTCTTCCATTTCATTTTCTAAATCTCCAATCATTCCAATTCCAATATAATTGTTTTGATTATTCAACGAAATAACAGAATAAGCAACTTCTTCGTACGGATGATTTTTGAATAAAGCATTCATCACATCACCTTCCAAATGTTGCGGAATCACAACTTCTATTCGCGATTCGTTTACTGTTTCTAGCTTACCAACTTCACCAATAAAAGGGTTTGCGCCAGCAGTTGGTCTATAATTTCCAGTACCTTCTACCGCAAAACCGCACGAATCATAATTCCCAATTTTTCCTGCACCCGCTTCATACAACGCAGATTTCAATTGCTCAGCATGTTCTGTTGGCACATAAGTAATCAATTGTTTGATGGTTTGAGACTTTGGAATAAGAATTTTAGTATTCAATAAAGATAATTGTTCAGAAATTTTGAAATTAACACCAACTTTCGAATTATCTAAAGCTGTATGCGTTGCATAAATATTAATTCCATTTTTGATTGCTGTCATCACAGCTTTTTCAACATAATTTTTTCCGTTCAATTTCTTTAAACCAGAAAAAATAATTGGATGAAAACTCACAATCAAATTACAATTTTTCTCAATCGCTTCTTCCACAACTTCTGGTGTTGTGTCCAACGTTACCAAGATCTCTGTTACCTCATTATTGTAATCACCAACTAGCAATCCAACATTGTCAAAATCCTCTGCATACGCCAAAGGCGCTATTTCTTCCATCGCCAAAGCGACATCTTTTACTCGTATCATTTCTCTTTTAAAAGCAATTTTTCTGTAGGCAAATCATTTTCGATGCCTTTCCAATACGATTCAAAATTAAACTTTTCTAACAACTTTCTTGAAGCAACATTATCAGGATCGATGACAGCCATTACTTGCAAATCAGGAAATTTTTCTTTTGATTCTGCTAATAAATGTTCGCAAATCATTGATCCAAAACCTTTTCTCCAAAATTCTTTTTTCAATAAATAACCTATTTCAAGTGAATTTTCGATATGTTTGTTATACACCAATTTACAATCACCTAAAAGTGTGTCGTTTTCGTCATAAACCTTAAAAAAACCAAGGTTTTCGTTAACGCTACCTTTTTCTAAGATTGATGTAAATTTGTGATTTGCTTGCTCTTCATTCAAACCTTTTCCAGAGATATATTTCATCACTTCGTCGTCCTGAACAAGTTTAAAAAAGTTATTAAAATCTGTAGGTTTATATTTTTCGAACCGAATTTTCTTCATGAAATTTTGTTAATGCTTTTAATAAATTGATTTGATTAATCGTACGATTTAGATTTTGTTTTGGATAAGAAATCGAATAATAAATATCGTTTTCTAAATAATCTGCCAAAAATCTAACCACCTGAATATAAATCACAATATACGCAACAAAATCCATATTTTCGATCTCTATTGGTTGTAAATCATATTTTAAATGTTCTAAAAACCCATTTTTAACCGCTTTATAATAATCAGGTTCAAACAATTTTTCAGGATTAGGATCGTCTTCAGCTTTCAGGTTTGCGTATGTACGAATCATATCTCCAAAATCGCACAAAATATTCCCTGGCATTATTGTATCCCAGTCTATCACAGCGATTGCTTGCGAATGATTATCATTATTAAATAAGAAATTACTGATTTTAGCATCAGCATGAACGACACGCTTTGGGAAATCTATTTCTAAATACTTTTCAACTTGATACAGATTATCCAAAATATAAGCAACTTCTTCTTTCGTTTCTTCTAAACGCTCTGTTGAAGCATTTTTCAATGCATTTTTGAAATCATTTACACGTTTATGATAATCTAAAAACCCGACAATCGAAGGATAAATTTCATCAACATTAACATCTAACAAATACGAATGAAATTCACTAATTGTTTTCGCCGCTTCATACGCTTGTTCCGCAGATTCCACTTTCTCAAAACAAATAGAATTTGGAATAAAAGAAGTCATTCTCCAAGTTTCTCTATCTTCTTTTGCTAATAAATTTCCTTGCAAATCTTTTACAATTTCGATTACCGAATTTTGATAATTCTTTGCTTTTAGATGGCGAGAAATGATGTCAATATTGTTCGAAATTACTTCTGGTTGAGGAAAAACGTGCGTGTTTATTTTTTGTAAAATATATTTTTTTCCTTCATACTCAACTTCATAAGTAGAATTAATCCAACCAGAACTGATTGGATTAATACTAACTTGATCTATATTTTCGAAATAATGTTTTAATATTTTCTCCATTATATTTTATGTCCAAAGAGAATTTGGATATTTTTGATCATTGATTAAATTGTGAATAGAATTTACTACAACTTCTCTATCTTCTGGATAAGTCATTCCGAACCAATTGTCATCCGATTTTTCTACAATCACTTCCAATTGATCTTCTTTGATCATATCATTTACAACTTTCGGCAAGAAAAATTCTGCTTTCAATTGAGAAGCATTTTCGTGAAGAAATTCCTCAAATTTATCTTCTAATTTTCTGAAAATAGAAGGATGTAAAACAAAGAAATTCATCGATACAGCCGTATCTCCATCTAATGGTAAAACGTTATCATCTTCTTCGAAAACAATTTCTCCATTTTCGTTAGAATAGATATTTGTACGTTCTACAACATTCTCCAAATGACCGTTAGTTACAGTACATACTCCGCGAGAAACAGAACCATTTTCGCTAATCGTATTGGCCAATTTGTACGCAACCATACCATAAGTATTTGCAGTGATTTTTTCGTTTTGAACCAATTCACTTGCTTTTTCAAATGCTTTACGACCATAAAAATCATCTGCATTAATCACAATAAATGGATTGTTTAAATGATTTTTTGTAATCATTAACGCATGCCCAGTTCCCCAAGGTTTTTCACGTTTCTCTATTGTATCGTAAATTCCTCTCGGAACAGATGTATACGTCGTTTGAAGAACAAATTCTACTTTACCTCCATTTTTTTCAATTAAATTTTGAAAATATTTTTTAGTTTCTGCATTAAATTGTTCATTAATAATGAATACAAAATGTTTTATTCCACAAGAAAAAGCATCGAAAATTGAATATTCCATCAACGTTTCTTTACTTGGTCCAATTGGATCAATTTGTTTTTGTCCTTTGTAGCGGCTTCCCATTCCACCTGCTAAAATGACTAATGATAAGGTTTTAGATTCCATAATCTTCTGTACCAAAAACTGGTTTTCTTGTTTTATATTTTCCTCTTGTAAAATCTGGCATTTCTTGAGAAGCACCGTTTCCTTCGATAGATTTTTCACTTAATGGTGTTACTGCATACCAAGTTGCTAAATCGTATACATCGAATGGGAATTCTTTGTTTGCTTTGATACACTCGATAAAATCATTCATTAAGAAGAAATCCATTCCTCCGTGTCCTGCTCCTTCTGCCTGAGTTTCGTATTTTTTCCAATATGGGTGATCGTAAGTTTTTAAATGATCTTCTGAACTCGCCCATTTGTGAGAATGTTTCATTTCATCTTCAAAATAAATGAAACCTTGACTAAATCCTCCTGAACCGATATCTTGCCAAATACCATCAGTTCCTTGAATACGGAAACCTAAGTTATAAGGACGTTGTAAAGATGTATCGTGCGTTAATAAGATTGTTTCTCCATTCTCACATTTTAACATTGTTTGAACGATATCTCCTTGTTTGAATTTAACCTTTGCATTTGGGTGATCTGCTCCTCCATTTTTCACGATATAATCAGTTAAACCAGCTTGTCGAGAAGCCATAGAAGTTAAATGTGTAATTCTATTTCCACGGTTAACATCCATCATTGTACCGATTGGTCCTAAACCATGCGTTGGATATAATTCTGCATTACGTTTTACATAATGATTTGTACGCCAAGCAGCTTCAGAGAAACCTTTGTCTCCAAATTCAACTCCTCCACCATAAGGTTGTTTACCATCGTTAAATAATACATTTCTTAAATCGTGTTGGTAACCACCTTGTCCATGAACAATTTGACCAAACATTCCTTTACGAACCATATTCATTACAGCCATAACATCGCGACGGTAACAAAAATTCTCCATCATGAATACAGGAACTTTCGTTTTTTCGTATGTATCTACGTAATCCCAACATTCTTGTAAATTCATCGCTCCACACACTTCTAAACCTACAATTTTACCCGCATTCATTGCTGCAATTGTTTGCTCAGCGTGAAATTCCCATGGCGTAGCTATAATTACAGCATGAATTTTCTTATTCTTATATAATTTTTTATATCCATCTAAACCTTTAAAATACTCTACAGGTTTTTTATTATGTTTTGCAAAAATTTTGTTTGAACGATCAATCATTCGTTGATCTGGTTCAGCGATCCCAACAACTTCTACATCATTTCTTTTTAATAACTCATCTAAATGTACCTGCCCTCTCATTCCACAGCCAACAATTCCTACTTTCACCTTTTCAATTTTTGATGAAAAATCAAATAATGAATCTGGTGATACTAATGCTACCGTAGATGCTGCAGCAGTCGATTTAATAAAATTTCTTCTGTCCATAGTTGTATTTAATTGTTTGCTTTATTTTTTAAAATGCAAAATATGAAAAATAATCAATAAAACTTTCTGCTTATAAGTAAAATTAGTAGGTTTTAGGCGAATCCTTAGGAAATACTATAATAAATTCTGTCGTAGTAACATTTTCGTTTTTAGATTTAATTACAGATAATTTTTCATTTAAATCTTCACTTTCTAGAATTTCAATTACGGCGATTTTGAGCTCAGGTCGAAAATATTTCAAATACCAATAAATTCCGCCATAATTTTTAGAATGATAATCACCATTGTAATGAATGAATAGATTATTTTTCTTCAAATTATTCAAAATTGATTCTGCCATTGTTGCATCCTTTGTAGCTTGTGCTGCAACAAACTGTTTTGCCTTCACTCCAGCATGATCTCCCATCATTTTAATCATCTCAGGATAACCAGGTGCATCATAATCTATGGTAATAGGAAGTTTCGCAATAAAGGCTTTCTCATTATTTGGAACTGTATCCAAAGCTTCAAGTCCATTCTTAGCGACATACGAAGCATATTTGCGCGTTACATTAGTTGCTACAAAATCTAAATTCTTTTCTTTCGCAAAATCAACAAGCGGTTTGTAATCTGTTTTGTAATTATTCCAAAGCTTTGTACTCTTTTGAAACTCATCATCCGTCGTTTTGCTTTTCAAATAATTCGTTAAATCATTTTGTTGATGACGCTCGAACATTTCTGCTCCAAGAATCAGTTGTTTTCCTTTTATCTTATACAATTCTTTTGTCGTTTGCAATTGCAACCAATGATTTACCGCATTATTATGATGTTCACCAAATAAAACAACATCATATTTTGCTAATTCTTTAATCATTTTATCAAAATCAACTTTCTTTTCTTGTTGATTATAAATTTGATAAGTTTTTCCGTTTTGCGCTTTAGCCTGAATTGTTAGTACAATTAATAAGGTATAAAGTATCGTTCTCATGTTATTTAAATTAATTCTAAATTGTAACAAATTAACAAAAAACTCTACATATAAAGAAAACAAATTCAACTACTATGAATAAAGTTCTTGAAATTAATCAACTTACTAAAAAATTTGGCAGTTTTACAGCGGTCAACAATGTCACTTTTTCGGTAGAAAAAGGAAACGTTTATGGATTACTTGGTCCAAACGGAAGTGGAAAATCGACAACATTAGGAATGATTCTTAATGTAATCAATCCTACAGCGGGTTCGTGGAAATGGTTTGATCAAGAACCAGATAACGATTCATTAAAAAAAATTGGTGCAATTATCGAAAGCCCAAAATTCTATCCTTATTTATCAGCAGAAAAAAATCTTGAAATTGTTGCTGATATTAAAGAAGTTAATTATGGAAAAATTGACGAAAAACTTGAATTAGTTGGATTACTTTCTCGTAAAAAAGATAAATTTCAACAATATTCGTTGGGAATGAAACAACGTTTGGCAATTGCGGCTGCGTTATTAAATGATCCTGAAGTGCTGATTTTAGACGAACCTACTAATGGTTTAGATCCACAAGGAATTATTCAGATTCGTGAATTGATTATTAAAATTGCTCAACAAGGAACTACAATTATTCTAGCAAGTCATTTATTAGACGAAGTCGAAAAAGTATGTTCGCATGTAGTGGTTCTGAATCAAGGAAAAATGCTTTATGCGGGTTCTGTAGATCAAATGAATTCAAGTTTTGGAAGTATAGAAGTTGCTGCGCAAAATATGGAAAGTTTGGAATATACACTAAAAACGTTCTCATTCGTTTCAAAAGTTACCAAAGAAAACAACAAACTTTTTGCTGTTTTATCAGAAGAGAAAGATCCAGCAGAAATTAACAAAATGCTTTATGAACAAGGAATTATCGTGAATCATTTAGTAAAACGTAAAGAATCTTTAGAACAACAATTTTTCCAACTAATCCAAAAACAGAACTAACATGAAAAGATTATTTAGCATAGAATGGAATAAATTATTCTACAATAAAGGAACGCGAATTTTCATCATTTTATATTTTGTGATGATTCTGTTAATGGGAATTACGTTACCGAATTTCAAACCAAATATGAATGAAATTGAAGTTGATTTAATCAAATTGGGAGCATTAGACTTTCCTATAATTTGGCATAATATTACGTGGTTAATTGGTTTTGGAAAATTCTTTTTAGCTATTATTGTTATTAATAATATTACAAACGAATACTCTTTCGGAACTTTCAAGCAAAATACAATTGATGGTTTATCTAAAACTGAATTTTTAAACACAAAAGTTTTGATGAACGTTGTGATAACTTTGATTTCTACACTTTTAGTTGGCGTTTTAGTTTTTGCATTAGGTTCTATTTTTAGCGAAAAGTTTGATTTTGTAAACGGAATCGAATTCTTAGGAGGATATTTCGTCGAAATCTTCGCTTATATTGTATTCGCCATGTTTTTATCATTCCTATTAAAGAAAAGTGCTTTTGCGATTTTATCTTTAATTGTTTTGAATATTATAGAATCTGTTGCTAAAGTTGTTGAATTTTTAGTTCGTTTTGGTAAAAATCCTCCAAAAAATCCTGATGAAATTAAAATCTTAACTAATTATTTACCACTTAATTCAAACGGAAAAATAATTGATTATCCTTCTGTAGATATACAAAAAGCAATTATGGAAGGAAAATTATTTGTTGCGGATCATGTACAATGGGAATATTTTGCTACAAATGTTTTCTACATCATTTTATTTCTTGGTTTATCCTTATTAATTATCAAAAAAAGAGATTTATAAATTATAAATATTTCATAAAAACAAGAAAACCTCCAAATTTGGAGGTTTTCTTGTTCAAAGCAATTTACAATATCACTTGTTTGTTTATCTTTGCAACTATGCAAATGACAAATTTCGAAGAGCTAAAAGCTCTGTTAAAATCAACCCCAAAGAAAATTGCAATTCTACCGCACAAAAATCCTGATGGAGATGCGATAGGTTCTACATTGGCGATGTTTCATTATTTGAATAAATTGGGACATACGTGTAACATTGTTTCACCAAACGATTTTCCGAAGTTCCTAAAATGGATGCCTTCTGCAAAGGAGATTGTAATTGCAGATTACCGACCAAAAGTTGCAGAAGCTATTATACATCAAGCTGAGTTGATTTTTATCTTAGATTTTAATACTGTAAAACGAATTGATGACTTAGGAAACTGGGTTGAACGTTCGAAAGCTCCAAAAATATTAATCGATCATCACCGCGAACCAGATACATTTGATTTTATGTATTCGGATATCGAAATGCCTGCGACTTGTCAAATGGTTTATAATTTTATCGAAGCGATGAATGATTTAGATAAAATTGATAAAGGCATTGCAGAATGTATTTACACAGGAATGATGACTGATACAGGCGGATTCCGTTTTCGTAATACATCAGCAGATACGCACAGAATTGTAGCAGAACTGATTGACAAAGGTGTAGAAGTTGACAAAGTAACTTCGTATGTAAATGATTCACAAACACAAGGACGTTTAAAGTTATTATCATTAACCTTAAATAATCTAACTTTTTTACCTGAATATCGTACTGCATTTATGTTTTTAAAACGTGAAGATTTATTAGCAAATGGTTTTCAAAAAGGAGATACAGAAGGTTTTGTAAATTATGGTTTGAGTGTAGAAAATTTTATCTTTTCTGTAATTTTTATTGAAGACACACATCATAATTTCATTAAAATTTCGTTACGTTCGAAAGGTGATTTTGATGTGAATAAATTCTCTCGCAAACATTTCAATGGCGGCGGTCATATGAATGCTTCAGGAGGTCGTTCGGATATGAATATGGAAGAAACAATTGCTTATTTCCAATCCCTTTTACCAGAATATCAAGAAAAATTAGCTAGTATCGTTATCTAATGAAAAAAGTTATTTTATTCACTTTCGCTGTTTTTGCGTTGATGAGTTGTGATCAAAAAGTCATACAATATCCCGTTTCATATTCCAATGACGATTTTATGAAACGTTCGCAAGAACGTGGAAAATTATTGCATCAAGAAGAATTACAATGGTTTGATGATTATATGAAAACATCTGACCTAAAATTTGTTAAAACGAGTTCGGGCTTTTGGATTTCAAATAGTGGTCAACGAACAGCTTCTACAGCAAATAATGGAGACTACATCGAATTTGAATATCAAGTAACTGATCTCGAAAACAACATTTTATATTCGTTTAACGATAATAAAGTTCAGAAAATAATTTTAGGAAAAGCTGATATTGTGAGAGGTTTACAAGCTGGTTTGCAATTAATTCCTGAAGGTGAAACTGCTAAATTATTATTACCTTCGTTTTTAGCTTATGGAGGTTATGGTGATACACAAAAAATTGCGCCAGACTCGCCTATTATTATGGATGTAAAAGTTTTAAAAATAAAAAAACACTAATAAACACAAAAACTGTAAAGTTAAAATGAGAAAAATATTATTAATCTTAACTGTCATCACTACCCTTGTTAGTTGTGGCGTTAAAATTCCAAAATCGATGAGTAAAGAAGAATTTAAAAGTTTAGAAGACGGATTGTATGCAAAAATGACAACAAATCATGGTGCAATGACAATCAAATTATACGAAGAAGAAGCGCCAATGACGGTTGCTAACTTTGTTGGATTAGCAGAAGGTACAAAAGAAAATAAAGCAAAAGCAAAAGGAGTTCCTTTTTATGATGGAATCATTTTTCACCGTGTGATCAAAGATTTCATGATTCAAGGTGGTGATCCAGATGGTATTGGTACAGGTGGACCTGGTTACGATTTCGAAGATGAGTTTGAACCAACTTTAAAACACGACAAAAAAGGTGTTTTATCTATGGCAAATTCAGGACCAGCTACAAACGGTTCTCAATTCTTCATCACAGAAGTTCCTACACCATGGTTAGACGGACGTCACACTATTTTCGGACAAGTTGTAGAAGGTTTAGACGTAGTTGATTCTATTGCAAATGTAGAAAAAACGCCAAGTGATAAACCAGTTGTTCCAGTTGTAATTGAGAAAGTAGAAATCGCTCGTAAAGGTGATAAATATGCTAAATACAACGGAGCTGAAGCATTTGAAGCTGCAAAAGCTAATCACGCAAAAAAACAAGCTGAAGCTGAAGCGAAAGCAAAAGCTGAAAAAGATGCAGAAATTGCTCGTCAAAAAGAATTAGAAGCAAAAGCTCAATCAACTCCTTCTGGATTAAAATATGTAATTTTAGAAGAAGGTAACGGAGCAAAACCAATTCAAGGAGATCCAATCCAAGTACATTATACTTTACGCTTAAACGATGGTGAAAAATTAGATTCATCTTACGATCGCAATCAACCACTAGACGCAACAGTTGGTGTTACAGGATTAATCCAAGGTTGGATGGAAGCATTAACAATGTTCAACAGAGGTTCTAAAGTTTTCTTAATTATCCCTGCCGAATTAGGTTACGGATCAAGAGGTGCTGGAGGTGTTGTACCACCAAATGCAACTTTATATTTTGATATGGAAGTTTTAGATAAATAATTTATCTATTCAAAATAAGTAGAAAAGCCACTCAAATCGAGTGGCTTTCTTTTTTGCCTACATTTTTGAAATTACTATTTTTACTGCTTATCAAAACTCACATGAAAAATTTAACATCTCTAATTTTACTCTTTATCGGTTTACAAATAGTAAATGCACGAGAAATAGTAAACTTCAACTCTAATTGGAGCTTTAAAAAAGGGCCATTTACCACTGCAGAAATTAATTACAATTCTATCTTCAAAGGCGATTGGCAATTGGTTCAAGTTCCACATACATGGAATGCAACTGATATGCAAACGAACCAAGTTACACCTGGTTTTTATAGTACAAACGAGCGTTTTTATGTGGGTGATTCGTATTACAGAAAATCTTTTACGCCAAAAACAAACTGGAAAGGTAAACGAATCTTTATCAAATTTGAAGGTGTTGGAGCAAATGCAGAAGTTTACATGAATAATTCTCCTTTAAAATCAACTCAAAATAAGAACAAAGTAAGCTATCAAAGTGATGTAAACAACGGAAATTATAATTTTGTAGGTCGTCATCAAGGTGGATATTCTGCTTTTGTTTTGGAATTGACAGGAATGTTAAAATTTGATCAAGAAAATGAAATTTTGGTTAAAGCTAATAACGAAGAAAATCCAGCAATTATTCCTGTTAATCATGTTTTATTCCTGTTTATGGCGGAATTTATCGTCCTGTTTCGTTAATTGTTACTGATCCTATCAATATTGCTGTAAATGATTTTGCTTCGGCTGGAATTTTTATTTCTCAGAAAAATGTTAGTAAAAAATCGGCTGATATTCATCTTAAAGTCAAAGTTGATAATAAATCAGCTCAAACAAATAACATCGAAATTTTCACTTCGATCATCGATCATAACAATAAAACTGTAAAGTCTATCAGCACTCCTTACACTCTATCACCACAAGGAAGACAAGAAATTATTCAAGATATTAAGGTTAATAATCCACATTTATGGAATGGATTAGAAGATCCATATTTATATAAAGTAGTGACACAAATCAAACAAAATAATCAAGTTTTAGATGAAGTAACACAACCTTTGGGTATTCGTAAATTTGAACTAAAAGCGAACGAAGGTTTCTTCTTAAACGACAAAAAATATCCGCTTTATGGCGTGACAAGACATCAAGATCGCTGGGGAAAAGGTTCGGCTTTATCAAATGAAGATCACGATGAAGATTTAGCAATTATAAAAGAAATTGGTGCAACTTCTATTCGATTAGCTCATTACCAACAATCTGATTATTTTTACTCGAAATGTGATAGTCTAGGATTGATTGTTTGGGCAGAAATTCCGTTTGTGAATCAGGTTACAACCTTGGAAGAAAATAATGCAATGCAACAATTAAAAGAGTTGATTCGTCAAAATTACAATCATCCATCTATTTACACTTGGGGATTACACAATGAAGTTTATTCGCCAAATAATTACACCATCGAATTGACAACAAAGCTAAATGACTTAGCTAAAACAGAAGATTCTGATCGTTATACAGTACAAGTAAGTGGTTATAATGTGGTCGATCATCCAGTTAATAATAATGCGGATATACAAGGAATTAATCATTATTTTGGATGGTACAATGGCGAAGTAGAAAATTTGACAGACAAAGAAGATGTTGAAACTTGGGCGAATGAAATTTCGAAAAAATTCAAAGATTACAAAATCATTTTCTCTGAATATGGCGCAGAAGCAAAACCTGAAGATCAAGTTGAAGTTGCTGGGAACTATGGAAATCAATGGAGTGATCCTGCATTTTTTCCAGAAGAATTTGCAACTAAATTTCATATTGTTCATTGGGCAACAATAGAAAAACATCCAATATTTTTGGGATCTTATGTTTGGAATACTTTCGATTTTGCAACGCCTATTACACGATTAAATGTTAATCCAAGAAATTTCAAAGGTTTGGTTTCGTTTGATCGAAAAATTAAAAAAGATCCTTTTTATTGGTATAAAGCAAATTGGAGCAAAGAACCTGTTGTTTATTTAACGCAACGTAGAATGGTAAATAGAGGAAATGAATTTACAACTGTTACAATCTTCTCTAATCAAGGAACGCCAACGTTAACTGTAAATGGTAAAAAGATTGAAAATGTAAAAAATGGCTATAATAAGATTCATTTCGTTGCTGAAAATGTTCAATTGCAAAAAGGTGAAAACATAATCATTGCAGAAACTAATCTTAATGGAAAAACCATTTCAGATAAGATTATTTGGAACTATGATTCAAAATATAAAACTTCTCAAAAAGAAGCCACTACGAAAGATATTCATGTTGGACTTTAGTGAGAAATAATATCATTAAAAAAGGCTTAAAAATTAATTTTTAAGCCTTTTTTAATTGTAGTTTACTACTTATTTTTCAAAATCTCGTGAAAAACGGTTTGAGCTGAGAAAATTCGGTTCGTTGCTTCATCAATTACGATAGAACGATCAGAATCTAAAACTTCATCAGATACTACTACATTGCGACGAACTGGTAAACAATGCATAAATTTTCCGTTATTTGTCAAATTCATTTTATCCATTGTCACTTCCCAATCCTTATCACCATCATTCGGTTGACCATAATTTTCATAAGAAGACCAGTTTTTTGCATAGACAAAATCAGCATCTTTCAACGCTTCATCTTGATCATAAGCAATCGTTGCTCCATTAGTAAATTTTGGATCTAACTCCAAACCTTTTGGTTGTACAACTGTAAAATCTACCCAATCTACCTTAGAAAACCATTGCGCAAAAGAATTCGGAACAGCTTGTGGCAAACGACGTGGATGCGGCGCCCAAGTCATCACAACTTTCACTTTCTTTTCAGGTTTTGTCCCAGGCGTATAACCCGTTTTTTCTGCAATTGTAATTAAATCAGCAAAAGACTGTAATGGATGTAAAGTTGCACTTTCCAAAGAGACAACAGGAACAGAAGATAATTCTTTTACTTTATTGAACATGATTTCGTTATAATCTTCATCACGATCTACTAATTTCGGAAAAGTACGAACGCCTAAAACATCACAATACGCACTCATTACCTGAATTGCTTCTTTGATATGTTCTTGCGTATCTCCGTTCATCACAGCACCATCAGCCATTTCCAATGTCCAAGAATCTGCTCCAGCATTCAAAACCCAAGCATTTGCTCCAAGATTATAAGCCGCTTTAATAGAGCTTAGACGTGTACGTAAACTTGGATTAAAAAATATTAAACCAATTGTTTTGTTTTTACCAACCTCTTGTTGAGCAAAAGGATTTGCTTTAATTTCTAAGGCTATTTTTAGTAATTCGTCGATGTTTTCTACATCATTAACCGAAGTAAATTGTTTCATAATTGAGAAGAATCTTTTGTTTTATTTGTTCTGCAAAATTAGTTGAAACAATCGAGGTTTAAAGAATTATTTTTTCTAATTTTCACTTAAAACAACGTCAATTCATCTTGCGGACTACGAATATCTAAATCTAAATCATTGTTTAATTTCTTAATAAAATATTTGGCTAACATTGGCGATTCTAACTCTAAATTTTGATGAATAAAGAAATACAATTTCTGCAAACCTTCTGCTTTCCAAAGTTTAATTGTTTCAATCCATTCATCCAAACGCTCGTAATCAGATGGAATATTTGCTCCAACAAAACGCACAAAAGCTTCATTCGAAGTCAATCGCATATGCACCATATCTCTCCTACCCGCTGTATCAACAATAATATTTGAAATGTTATGCTTTTCTAATAACGAAACCAATCGATTAAAATTTTCTTCGTTCGAAAACCAATCTTCATGACGAAGTTCTACAGCTAACGGATAACCTTTCGGAAAATTTTGAATGAAATTTTCTAATTTTTCAAAATCTTTTGGAGCAAAATTTTCGTGCATTTGTAAGAAAATCATTCCTAATTTTTCTTCAAATAACGCAACTGCATCCAAATATTGATTCAATTTATCTGTCACATTTTGCAATCGTCCATAATGACTAATACTTTGTGGAATTTTCGGGAAAAATTTAAAATCTTTTGGAGTTTTATTTACCCAAGTTTCGACATTTTCTTTACTTGGCGAACGATAATATGTCGCATTTAACTCGATACTATTAAATTGCGTTGAATAATAACTCAATTCATCTTTTGTTTTAGGCGGATAAAAATTCTTCAAATCTTGCTTATTCCATTTTGCACAGCCTACATATACTTCGAAATTATCTGATTTATCAACTTTATTCAACAAATCAATCGTTTCTTTTGGCGTTTTTGGCAATGTAAAATCAACCAATTCTGGGTTTTCTACTTTTCCGAATTTCATCTTTCTAAATTTGAACGAAAATTAAGCAATTATAAGCAGTTCTCATGATCTATTTTACGACAAAATGTCAGAAAAATTTCATTTGGAATATCTTTTGAAATTTACATTCCGTCTACAAATCTCATGATTTAGACTATTTACAAGAAAAACTAATTATTAAAAATAAAAAATACAATAACGATGAATAAAGGAAATATTAATGTTTCGGTAGAGAATATCTTTCCATTAATTAAGAAGTTTTTATACAGCGATCACGAAATCTTTTTGCGTGAGTTGATTTCGAATGCTTCTGACGCAACCCTGAAATTAAAGCATTTAACAAGTATTGGTGATGCAAAAGTAGAATACGGAAATCCAAAAATTGAAGTAAAAATCAATAAAGACGATAATACTTTACATATTATTGACCAAGGTTTGGGAATGACAGCTGATGAAGTTGAAAAATACATCAATCAAGTTGCTTTTTCTGGTGCAGAAGAATTTATTAATCAACACCAAGATGCAGACGGAATTATCGGACATTTTGGTTTAGGTTTTTATTCTGCATTTATGGTTGCGGATAAAGTAGAAATCATTACAAAATCATACAAAGACGAGCCAGCAGTTCATTGGACATGTGATGGTTCTCCTGAATTTACCTTAGAAAATTCGGATAAAACCGAGCGTGGAACTGAAATCGTTTTACACATTGCTGAAGATTCGAAAGAGTTTTTAGACGAATGGAAAATCCGTGAATTATTGAATAAATACAATAAATTCATGCCAATTCCGATCAAATTTGGAACGAAAAAAGAAACACTTCCTTTACCAGAAGGTGCTGCTGAAGATGCTAAACCAGAGGAAATCGAAGTTGATGATATTATCAATAATACAAATCCGGCTTGGACAAAAGCGCCATCAGAATTGTCTGACGAAGATTATCAAAATTTCTACAGAGAATTGTATCCAATGCAATTCGAAGAACCTTTATTCCATATTCACTTAAATGTTGATTATCCATTTAATTTGACTGGAATTTTATTCTTCCCAAAATTAGGAAACAACATCAATATTGATAAAGATCGTATTCAATTATACCAAAATCAAGTATTTGTAACAGACGAAGTGAAAGGAATTGTTCCTGATTTCTTGATGTTATTACGTGGTGTGATAGATTCTCCAGATATTCCATTGAATGTTTCGCGTTCGTACTTACAAGCTGATGGAGCTGTGAAGAAAATTTCGGCACATATTACGAAAAAAGTGGCGGATAAAATGTCTTCATTAATGAATCAAAATCGTGAAGATTACGAGCAAAAATGGAACGATATTAAAGTTGTAATTGAATATGGAATGATTTCGGAAGATAAATTCTTCGAAAAATCTGACAAATTTGCATTGTATCCAACAGTTGATGGTAAATATTTTACTTGGGATGAATTAAATACTGCGATTAAAGACAATCAAACCAACAAAGACGGAAAATTAGGAATTCTTTATGCGTCTGATGTTGATGGACAAGATCAATACATACAAATTGCGAAAGAAAAAGGTTACGAAGTAATTTTATTAGATTCTCCTATTTCTTCTCACTTGATTCAGAAGTTAGAATCTACAAAAGAAAATGTAACATTTGTTCGTGTTGATGCGGATCATATCAATAATTTGATTGAAAAAGATGAAGTTAAAATTTCCAAATTATCTGATGATGATAAAGAAAAATTGAAAACTGAAATCACAGAATCAATCAACAATAAATCATATACAATTCAATTAGAAGATTTATCTGGAACAGATGCACCTTTCATCATTACGCAATCAGAATTTATGCGTCGTATGAAAGATATGCAAGCTTCTGGCGGAGCTGGGATGTTTGGAATGGGTAATTTCCCTGAAATGTATAATGTTGTTGTGAATGCAAACTCGGATTTAGCAACAGAAATTTTAGCTAAAGATTCGAAAGAAGAAAAAGAAGCGTTGATTAATCAAGCATTAGATCTAGCAAAATTATCGCAAGGTTTGTTAAAAGGTAAAGAATTAACAAATTTTATCAATAGAAGTTTTAAGAACATTAAATAATCTCAGAACACTATATTTTAGTAATCTTAAACTTAAAATCCAGCACATAATGTGCTGGATTTTTTATTTCTAAATAGATTTATTGATGTGTTAAACTTTTAAAATTAATCTGAAATAATTTGCAAAACATGATTTTTGTCATTAATTTTACATCAAGGAATTAATAATTATTCGTTCAGGACTTCAAAATACTTTAGTTGTTTTGAAACAGAACATTAAAATTAATAGTTGTTTTTCCACAAAATAACGAAATTTTTAAGCCGACAGAGAATTTTCATAATAAGGTGAAAATTAATTCAAATCATTATCAAAAATTTCGGGAAGGATTTCAAGAAATTGAAATCCTTTTTTCCCTAGACGTTCTTTTTAAATCGATTTTGCTCATAGTTATTGCATAGGATTAATAGTCTCTCATATATGAGTACATTTCATTTATTATTTACAATAGATATTTGTTCTATTTATAAAAATTCTTTTTTATAATCATTTAAAAAGAACAAGTTACAATGGACTTATTCAGAAGAAAGAATTTGACATTGGGAAGGATTTCAAGAGATTGAAATCCTTTTTTTTTGCAATTATTATAACAAAAAAAGAGCGACAAACATGTCGCTCTTTTAATATATATCAGAATGTTATTATTCTTGTGATACAATTTTTGCAGATAAATACTCACGGTTCATACGTGCAATGTTATCTAAAGAAATTCCTTTTGGACATTCGATTTCACAAGCTCCTGTATTTGTACAGTTACCAAAACCTTCTAAATCCATTTGTGCAACCATTTTTTGAGCACGACGAGCAGCTTCTACTTGTCCTTGTGGTAACAATGCGAATTGAGAAACTTTAGCTCCTACGAATAACATTGCAGATCCATTTTTACAAGTTGCAACACAAGCTCCACAACCAATACATGTTGCAGCGTCGAACGCTTCATCTGCATGCATTTTGTTTACTGGAATATTGTTTGCATCTACTGTACGTCCTGATGTATTTACAGAGATGTAACCACCAGCTTGTTGGATACGGTCGAAAGATGAACGGTCTACAATTAAATCTTTGATTACTGGGAATGCAGCAGATCTCCATGGTTCGATGTAAATCGTTTCACCATCTTTGAACATACGCATATGTAATTGACAAGTTGTAACACCTCTATCTGGTCCGTGCGCTTCTCCATTGATGAATAAAGAACACATACCACAAATACCTTCACGACAGTCGTGGTCGAATGCAACTGGCTCTTTTCCTTCCTCTATTAATTGCTCGTTTAATAAATCAAGCATTTCTAAGAAAGAAGAATCAGTAGAAACATCTTTTAAGGAATATGTTTCCATTTTTCCTTGAGCATTAGCGTTTTTTTGACGCCAAATTTTCAGCGTGATGCTGATTGTTTTTGATGATGCCATAATTCTATATGATATTTTGACATTTTGCTTGAAGGTTTGTTATCAAGCAAAATGATTTTATTATTTATAACTACGAGTTTTAAGCTCGATATATTTGTAATTTAATTCCTCTTTGTGTAAAACCTCAGTGTTGATATCATCACCTTTATATTCCCAAGCGGCAACATAAGTATAATTTTCATCATCACGCATTGCTTCACCTTCTTCTGTTTGGTACTCCTCACGGAAGTGACCACCACAAGACTCATTACGGTTAAGAGCGTCAATTGCCATTAACTGTCCTAATTCTAAGAAGTCAGCTACACGTCCAGCTTTCTCTAACTCAGTGTTCATTTCGTTAGCATCACCAGGAACTTTTACATCACGGTAGAATTCTTCACGTAAAGCAGCAATTTCAGCAATCGCTTCTTTTAAACCTTGAGCATTACGAGCCATACCTACTTTGTTCCACATAATATTTCCTAAACGTTTGTGGAAACTATCTACAGTTTTAGTTCCTTTATTGCTTAAGAAATGTTGAATTTGGTCTTTAACAGCCTTTTCAGCTTCATCAAATTCTGGCGTATTTGTAGGAATTTTACCTGTACGAATATCTGCTGATAAATAATCTGCAATTGTATAAGGTAATACGAAATAACCATCTGCTAAACCTTGCATTAATGCAGAAGCTCCTAAACGGTTAGCTCCGTGATCAGAGAAGTTAGCTTCTCCTACTACGAAACATCCAGGAATTGTTGATTGTAAGTTGTAGTCAACCCAAACACCACCCATTGTGTAGTGAATTGCTGGATAGATACGCATTGGATTTTCGTATGGATTCTCATCTGTAATTTTCCAATACATTTGGAATAAGTTTCCATATTTCTCTTCAATCCATTTTTTACCTAATTTCTCGATTTCAGCATCTGATGGATTTTGATCTCCGTTTGCGAAAGCAACCTCACGACCTTTTTTCTTGATCTCATCTGTAAAATCTAAATAAACTCCTTCTCCAGTTTCATTTGCTTCAATACCATAACCAGCATCACAACGCTCTTTTGCAGCACGAGATGCAACGTCACGAGGAACTAAGTTACCAAATGCAGGATAACGTCTTTCTAAGTAGTAATCTCTGTCTTCTTCTTTGATATCAACTGCTTTTTTCTTACCAGCACGGATTGCTTCAGCATCTTCTTTCTTTTTAGGAACCCAGATACGACCAGAGTTACGTAAAGATTCAGACATTAAAGTCAATTTAGATTGATTTGTTCCGTGGATTGGAATACAAGTTGGGTGAATTTGTACATAACAAGGGTTAGCAAAATAAGCACCTTTTTTGTGAATTTTCCATGCTGAAGTTACGTTAGAACCCATTGCATTAGAAGATAAGAAATATACGTTTCCGTAACCACCAGTAGCAATAACTACTGCGTGAGCAGAATGTCTTTCGATTTCACCTGTAATTAAATTACGAGCGATAATACCACGAGCTTTACCATCTACAAGAACAATATCTAACATTTCGTGACGGTTGTACATTTGGATGTGCCCTAAGTGGATTTGCTGATTCATTGCTGAATAAGCTCCTAATAATAATTGTTGCCCTGTTTGACCTTTCGCATAGAAAGTACGAGATACTTGTACCCCACCAAAAGAACGATTATCTAATAACCCACCGTAATCACGTGCAAAAGGAACCCCTTGCATTACACATTGGTCGATAATATTACCAGAAACCTCCGCTAAACGATAAACGTTAGACTCACGAGCGCGGTAATCACCACCTTTGATTGTATCGTAAAATAAACGATAGATAGAGTCGTTATCTCCTTTATAATTTTTAGCAGCATTAATACCCCCTTGTGCAGCAATAGAGTGAGCACGACGAGGTGAATCTTGGTAACAGAAAGCTTTTACTTTATATCCTAACTCTGCTAAAGTAGCAGCTGCAGAACCACCAGCTAAACCAGTACCTACAACAATAACATCAATTTTATCACGGTTATTTGGAGCCACTAAGTTTAGGTGTGCTTTGTGTTCGCTCCATTGTTGTGCGATATCTCCTTCTGGAGATTTTGAATCTAATATACTCATTTCTTGATATTATTTAATTATTTAACAAAAAAATGGTAAACAGCGATGATAATGAAACCTGCTGGAATTAAAATTGAATACCATTTCCCGAAAGCAACAATTACTGGAGTGTATTTGTTGTGTCTTGCACCAATAGATTGGAATGCTGATGCAAATCCATGTTGTAAGTGTAATGATAAAAATACAAATGCAACAATGTAAATTACTAATCTTACAAAACTTAAAGCACCTTCTAATGTGAAAACGTGGTTTAAGTGATCCATAAAGTAATTTCCTTGAGCAAACTCAGGATTTGGAACAATGTAGTGATCAGTAATTGTAGGAACCCAAAAGTCATACAAGTGTAATAATAAGAAAATTAAAATTACAGATCCAGAAACTAACATGTTTCTTGACATCCAAGAAGCATTTGCAGCACCATTATACTTTTGGTAAGCAACTGGTCCACGCGCTTTCTTGTTTTGCGCTTCTAATACAAACCCCATTACAAAGTGGTATACAACACCAATTAATAAAATAGGCTGCATTAAATATTGGATAAAAGGGTTATCACTCATGAAAGCCGAAACTTCATTGAACCCATTCGGATTAATAACAGATAATGCATTAATCACGAAATGTTGTAACAAGAACACGATCAAAAATAACGCTGAAAGCGCCATCGCGAACTTCTTACCAATCGACGATTTTAGTAATGATTCATTTGCCATAAAGCAATTCGTTTAATTTTTTAGATATTTCCACAAATTTAATCATCCCATTGCTCTAATCACAATGAATTATATCATTTCGTTAACAGATTTCAATAGTTTAGAATCATTCTTAGTTAATTAAGACATTTTTAACAATTTTTCTAAATTTTTATTGCTTAATAAATAATTAATTTCTATACTTGCAGTAGAAAAGTAGAACAACTTTTCATAGGTTTAAGTTAGTTAGGTTAATCCTCTTATATTTCTATAAGAGGATTTTTTATTTTTTTAGTTGTAACATTATTCTTTTTTTTACTACAAATAAAGAGCAACAGAATAATAGTTTGAATAATAAAGCAAAAATATTTACCGAATTAGTCGAGAAAAATCAGGGAATTATCCATAAGGTTTGTCGTATTTACACAGACGACAAGGATTCTCATGACGATTTATTTCAGGAAATTGTATTGCAATTATGGCGTTCTTACGATTCCTTCAAGGGAGATTCAAAATTTAGTACGTGGATGTATCGTGTTAGCTTAAACACAGCAATTACATTAATCAGAAAAAAAACAAAATCCAGTGAAACTGATTTTAATGAAGCTCAATTTTTAAACTTAAAATCAGACGACAAAGACGAATTTTTAGAAGAGCGTATCACACTTTTATACGCGGCAATTAGATTATTAAACGACGTAGAACGTGCATTGGTACTGCTATTTTTGGAAGACTTACCTTACAAAGACATTGCCGAAACTTTAGGAATTTCGGAAGTAAATGCACGAGTAAAGATGAACAGAGTGAAGATAAAATTAAAAGAAATAATGTCTAAAATGGAACAATAATGGAGTTAGATGACTTAAAATCAATTTGGGGTTCCATAAAGGAAGAAGAAAAGTTTGATCAAAATCAAATTTTTCAAATGTTGAAGAAAAAATCATCAACAACAATAAAATGGTTATTTATATTCACTTTTTTCGAATTTATCCTTTTTCTTGTCTACAATTTATATGTTTTAATTTCAGGAAAAAATTTTTTTAATAACGAAGTCAAAACATTAGTCGAAGAAAAAACAATTAACAATTACGAGATCGCTTCGGTTTTTAGTATTGTGATTACGTTTGGATTTTTGGTGATGGCTTATCGTTATTTAAAAAAAATAGATCTTAATCAATCTGTGGTCGATTTGATGAAAAACATTATTTCATTTCGTCGATTGGTGAACTTGTTTATTCTTTTCACCGTTTTAAGTTTAATTGTTTCTTCTGCCCCATTCTATTACGAATTAGGCCAATCTATTTATTTGGCAAAACACGCTCATGATATACAGCCAATTGTGAATAATGCTGCTGTTTATGGTTGGATTGCAATAATAACTGCTGTTGCTTTTATTGTGATTATAGGAACGGTTTATTATGGGATTATTTATTTTTTATTTTTAAGAAAACTTCAACAAAACATGAAAGAGTTGAAAGAAATGAAATAAAATCTTATTTTTGTAAACTGAATGAAAAAATTTATCCAATATCTTATGCTAACGATTTCACTGTTTATGACAGTGTATCAGTCTGCGCATATATTGGATCATGCTCTAAATAAAGAGCACAAAGAGCTGAAAGACAAATTCTCTAACGTACACGATCATAGCTGTACAATTTGCCATTTCAATCAACATTTTATAGAAAATGATTCAGAAATTGAGTTATTTGAATGGTCACAATCATTTATCCAAAAAGATAAAACACTTTACACAACTCGTGTAAAACAAGCTGTATTACTTACTCAAAAAAGTCTTCGAGCACCGCCCTACGCAATTTAATTTCAGAAAAAACCACCTTATTTTTTTAACGTTATTAAATTATTGTATTTATGTCAATCAACATAAAATGTAGTATTGTGGCTACATTATTGTGCGGAACTGTGTTTGCACAAAACATTTTCGAAGGTCAAATTATAGATAAAAATCAAAAACCAATTCCTTTCGCAACTGTATACTTCAACAACGAAGAATATCACACAAATGCCGAAGGAAAATTTAGAATTGAGAATTTAAACAAAGGAAATTATCAAGTTCAAATTGATGAGCAAGGTTACGAACCTTTTTCTCAAAATATTACGTTTGATTCTCAACAAAAATTTGTTTTTACACTTACTTTTCACAAAGCATATAATTTAGATGAAGTTACTGTTTTAGGGCATCATCACGATTTTTCAACAGCTAATGTAGAGCGTGTCGATCAATCTTATATTCAAGAAAACTATGCAGGATCATTAGCCAAATCACTTGAAAATATTGCAGGTGTTAATGCTTCTGGAATTGGATCATCAGCTTCAAAACCAATTATTCGTGGACTTGGTTTCAATCGATTAATTGTTGCTGAAAATGGTGTAAAACAAGAAGGACAACAATGGGGAGCCGATCATGGTTTGGAGATTGATGCGCTAAATGTTGAAGATGTCGAAGTGATAAAAGGGCCTGCGGCTTTGGAGTACGGAAATGAAGCTATTGCTGGAGTTATCAAGATTAACAATAACAATTTACCAGCGAAACATTCACTTTCTGGAGAAGCAAAAACTTTATATCAATCAATAAATGATAATTACGGAATTGGATTTAATTTGAAATCTCGTAACGATCATTTTTTCTATAAAATAAAAGGTTCTTATTCTGATTATGCAGACTACAGAACGACTACCGATCGCATTTATTACCTGAATCGCTATTTACCAATTTACAATAAACGTGTAAAAAATACGGCTGGACAAGATTTGAATGCTGAAATACAAACAGGTTATATTGGTGAGAAATTTCGTTCAATTTTAACGGTTTCTAACGTTAATCAGAAAATCGGTTTCTTTCCTGGTTCACACGGAATTCCTTCTGTAGATAGACTTCAAGATGATGGAAATTATAGAAATATCGAATTTCCTTATCAAAAAGTGAATCATTTTAAAGTAATTTCCGAAAATGAATTTCGTTTAAATTCAAAAGACGTTTTAAAATTTTTAGCAAGTTATCAAAACAATCGTCGACAAGAAGTTAGTTCATTTCACACACATTATGCAAATCAACCAGTTCCAACAAAAAATCCTGATTTAGAATTAGATTTTAATTTATCAACGTATGATTCTCAATTAAAATTTGAACATAATCATAGCAAAAATTTCAAAACAATAATTGGCGCACAAGCGCAATTACAAGCCAATAATATTGCCGGTTACAATTATTTATTACCAAAATATGACCGAAATATTTTTAGCGGATTTTTGATTGAAGAATTCAAAAAAGGAAATCGTTGGAAAGTAACTGCTGGTTTACGTTACGATTATTCGACGTTCAAATCGGAAGGTTATTTTGATGAATTTCTTTACAATTATTTGATTGAAAAAGGTAATTCTGAAGGCATTGCAGATTATTATGCAAATCGTAGCAAATCAATCGATCGTAGTTTCAGTAATTTAAACGGAATGATTGGTGCAACTTTTCAACCAAATGATTTATGGGATTTCAACTTGAATGTTGGAACAAATTTCCGTTTACCAACCGCTATAGAATTGGGTTCTAACGGAATTCATCACGGTAGTTTTAGACATGAACGAGGTGACGAAAATCTTGATATAGAAAAAGGAATTGCTGTAGATTTCAAATCTGTTTTTCACAAAAATGATTGGAATATTTCGCTAAGTCCGTATTTATATTATTTCAGCAATTATATTTTCTTAAAACCTTCGGGACAATTTTCGATTCTTCCTCATGGTGGACAAATTTATCAATATACACAAAGCAAAGCTTTGTTGACTGGTTTTGAATTTGAAGTTCGTAAGAAAATCAACGAAAATTTTGATGCAAATCTTGTGTACGAATATTTATACAATCGACAAATTACGGAAAATAAAAAATTCGGAAATTATCTTCCTTTCACTCCTGCAAATAATTTATTTGGACAAATTAATTATAAAATCAATCAAAATATTGCATTTTTAGAAGGTTTGAGCTTTTTTGCAAATGGAAAATATACATTTGAGCAAGATAAAATTGCACAAAATGAAGATATCACTCCAAGTTATTTCTTGGTTGGAATTGGAGGAAAAACGAAACTTAAATTCAATAATTTTAGTGCAAATTTAAGTGTTCAGGTTTCTAATTTATTCAATAAAAACTATTACAATCACACCAGTTTTTATCGTGCATTGCAATTACCAGAACAAGCTCGAAACATACAAATTATGTTAGGAATTCCGTTCGGAAAATAGTTGATACATGAAAAAGAAACATCCTATTTTTGGACTTTTCTTTAGTATTATTCTTTTTTCGATTCCAACTTTTAATCAATTACATTTTTCTTTAATCGATCATTCACAAGATTTTTCGAATCAAAAGAAAGAAATTATTCATCATCAATGTAATCATTTCACCTATTACTCTGTCTTTATTGACACGCATGATGAACCAAAAATAGAATCAAAACCGAACGAAGAATTTTACAGTAAAGAAAGTTTTGAACAAGTAGAAAAAATTAAACATTCTACAATTGAATATCATTTTACACGAGGTCCGCCTCAGGATTTTGTTTATTAATAAATCAACCAAAATCTTAAAAAAATAATATTCAATTCAAAAAAAATAAAACAATGAAAAATTCAATTTTAAACTATTCATTTATAACATTATCAGCATTATTCATTACATCTTGTTCATCAGATGATTCTTCATTAGATACAACAAAACCTGAAATTAATTTGATTGCACCTAAAGACCACGATGAATTTCATTTAGGCGAAACCATCTCAATTGATGCTATTTTGAAAGACAATGTAGAATTGGGAACGGTAAAAATTGAAATTCATTCCGCAGAAGATGGTCATCAACACAGAACAGCAAATGTTAATTGGACGTATGATGCAGAAGAAGCTATTCCAGCAGGAAAAACTGAGCACACATTAAGTCATAAAGTAAATATTCCTACAGAAGGAATTACGGAAGGACATTATCACTTAGGATTATTCTTAATTGATCGCGCTGGAAATCAAACGCAATCTTTTATCGAAATCGTTGTAGGTGAAGATTACGACCATGATCACTAAAAAAAAAATTTGAAAACGTCCGAAATTTCGGGCGTTTTTTTATGTGCATTGTTAAAAGAATACTATTTTAGCACTCTTCAATTATATCAAAACAAAAAAATGATTGCAATAGCAGATAGTGGTTCTACTAAAACGGATTGGGTAATTTTAGATAGCGACCTTAATGAAGTTTTTAGAACAAGTACAATTGGATTTAATCCGTATTTTGTAACAGCAGAAGATATTACGACTGAATTACAAAAAAATGAAGATTTTGCACCTGTTGCAAATGATTTCGCAAAAATCTTTTTTTATGGTGCTGGAACTTCCAGCGAAACAATGCATGCTGTTGTTAAAGAAGGTTTACAAAACTTCTTTACAAATGCTGAATTTGTAATAGACCATGATTTATTAGCCGCTTGTTATGCCACTTACATGGGAAAACCTGCAATGGTCTGTATCTTAGGAACAGGTTCTAACTCTTGTTATTTCGATGGAACAACAATGCGTGAAGAAACAAAATCTTTAGCTTATATCTTAGGAGACGAAGGTTCTGGAAATGACTTAGGAAAACGTGTATTACGCGCTTTTTATACAAAAAAAATGCCTCCACATTTAGCAAAAGCTTTTGATGATTATTATAAATTATCTGTAGATGAGTTAAATAAAAATGTGTACCAAAATAAATTTGCAAATACATATTTAGCTTCTTTCAATAAATTTGTTGTTGAACATAAAAATGATCCATTTATTCAGAAAATTATTTATGATGCGATGTCTTCTTTTATCGAATATCAAATTATGCCTTACGAAGAAGCTCGTCATTCTGAATTAAATTTTATTGGTTCAATTGCTCATATTTACGAAGATGTTATTCGTTCAGTTGCGGCAGAATATCACTTAACAGTTGGTCATATTATTAGAAAACCAATTGATAATGTTGTTGATTATCACAAAAAATATTTGATTAAATAAGCATGGCAGCTCAACCAAAAATAGCGGTAATTTCTTACAATACTCCTCATCGCAAAACACAAGATGTTTTGCACGGATTAAAAGCTAAAGGTTATCAAAATGTAAAAATATTTGCTTTGCCTTTTGTACAAAGAGAAAATCCGTTCAAACCAATTTATCAACATCGTCCAAGTAAAGCGATTCAAGTAAATTTAGATGATTACTGTAATAATTTTGGTTATAATTTCGATTTGACAACTGCTGAAACGTTGAATAATCAATTAAACGATTATAAAGCTGAATATGTAATTATTGCAGGTGCGGGATTATTACCAGATGAGTTGGTTGACAATCATAAAATTATCAATACACACCCAGGTTTTTTACCTTTGACAAGAGGTTTAGATTCATTAAAATGGGCAATCACAAAAGGAGTCGAAATTGGTGTTACAACTCATTTTGTAGACACAGAAGCCGATGCTGGCTTTTTGATTGAACAACAATATGTTCCTGTTTACGGGAATGATACGTTTCATTCTTTGGCTAATCGTCAATATGAAACAGAAATTGAAATGTTAGTTAATTCGATTGAATTAATACCAACACTTTCAGAATTCAAATCACTTTCATCAAATGAATTTGAAGCGACGCGCAGAATGCCAAAAGCTATTGAAGAAAATTTGATGCAAGCATTTGACACTTACAAAGAAAAATATAAAAGGGATTAAAAATTTTTTAGAAAAAAATTAAAAAGCTAACCGAATTGGTTAGCTTTTTTGTTGAATCTATTTTTTAATTTGATTTTACTATCTTTAATAAAATAATTAAGATGAACAAAGAAAAACCTTTGAGCGAATTAACATTAGAAGAATTAAATGAAAAAAGAAAAAAAGTTAATAAACTTAATCTTAGCATTCAAATTCCTTTATTACTCATTGCAATCGTTTTATTAATTCTGAAGATGACAAACAAATATGATATCAATGTAACATTCGTTATTTTATTAT
The DNA here is from genome assembly GCF_002426075.1 of Empedobacter sp. UBA5528. Classification (NCBI taxonomy): domain Bacteria; kingdom Pseudomonadati; phylum Bacteroidota; class Flavobacteriia; order Flavobacteriales; family Weeksellaceae; genus Empedobacter; species Empedobacter sp. UBA5528. The sequence continues at coordinate 124,665 of NZ_DINY01000023.1, forward strand.
CATGTTCTGTAACTTTTATTCCTCTTATAACAGGTTTAGCGAAAATAAATGCAGAAATCAATACCAGAAAAAAAGCGAATCAATGAGTTTCTTTTCTCTTTTTCCTAAGATGTAAAATTCCTTTGATTGGATTATAAATCATAATAAAAACCATCATTACAATTCCGAAATAAAATAAGGTTCTAAAAATTTGAATATCTGCGATCAACAAAGCTTGATTATACAATTGAGATTTTAGATTGCTTGCTGTCAAACTGATAGACTCATTTACTAAATGAGTTGTATCGTGTTTATTGAATAGATTATTCCATTGTTCTTGAAAAATTGTATTGGTAATATCTAAATTTTTCGTCATCAAAAATTGATGTTTAGTCGTCAAGAAAAGAATTGCATTTTGCATAATCGAAAAACTAATTGTTGACGACCAATAACGCATTGCAACTGCTGCTTGCATGGTATTCATAGAAAAATTAGCATGTACAGAACATACCATATATTGCAAAATTGGCGCAAACAACATTCCTTGTCCCATTCCTTCCATCAACAATGGCGGAATAACTGCATTCGGACGAGTATCTGGAACCAAAATGTAACTAAACCACAACATAGCAAACGTTAAACAAAAAAAACCTCCAAAAAACACATACTTATATTGCGTTTGAAATTGTGTTATGATGTAATAAGCAAACAATGCTCCAATATAAATTCCGGCACAATTATAATATTGTATTTGCAAAACAAACTCCCAATTCCATTTCCAAACAACATTCATCACTTGATAAATGTTACTCATACTCGATTTGAAAATATAAAATGTAAAAAACAACAACATACCTACAATAACTCTTTCGGAACGAAGAATCTCGAAATGGAAAATTGGTTTTTTAGACGTTAATTGTTGCAAAATAAATAAGCCTGAGAAAATAAACATTGCAGCAAACGCAATAACGATATAAAGCGATTCGAACCAATAATATCTTTTACCATAAATCAATAAAAAAGCTCCTGCTATTAATGACATCATCATCAAAAAATAACCCGCCAAATTTAACTGATACAATGGTTTTTTGGGATACAATCTACCATGACTAAAGAGAAAAACATAAATCAATAACGATAAAACATGAAAAAAGATGACAGTATAAATCACCATATTGAAATTATAATTTTCGATGGCAAATTTTACAATAGAGGTTGTATATTTATCAGCCGTCATCATAAATCCATACAAAAACGTATTTCCTAATAATCGTCCATATTCGCCTTTTATACGCGACATAATTAGCGGAACAATAATACATCCTTCGAGATAAGATGTTGTTCCTTGTATCACACGAAGTAAATAAATCAATTGCGTATTTGTTGTCAACGAAATTATTAACATTAATATAATATTGATAATAGTCATAAACAATAAATAAGAGCGAATATTAAAGAACTGAAAAAGCCGTTCGTTAATAAAAAGTCCACAAACAATTGTGGCGTAAGCCAAAGAAAAAATGAATTGTAAATCGTCTACATCAACATCTAGAAATGAAGCTGTAAATGTACTATTCATATTGAAAAGTGAGAGAATCATCACATGCGGAATCAACGCGGCAATGAGAATTGGAAGCACCAATTTTTCTGGTATCCATTTCTTGAAAATGGGATGTTGATTGTGCATTGAGTTATTTATTCAATTTTACAATCAAGTTCAAAACATTCATTCGAAAGTTTGTCTAATTAAAAATATTTTATTGATTTCGTGATTATCTTACCTAAAAAGTAAAAAAAGGAAGCTGCCTGAGAAAAGTCAAAAGGCTAAAATGTGATTCTGAATAATAAATCGTTAAAATACGATGATTCATTTTATAAAAATATAACAAATTTAAAATCAATAAAATACAACTAACATTTATTAAAACAATTAATCATTTTTCGTTTGATTTATTTTGATGGCAAAAGTAAGTGCTAGCGCATAAAAACAAGTTGATTATTTGAGAATAAAATTTGTTCATTTAAGCCATTTATAAATTTAAAAAACTTTAAAATATGACCTTTCTACAGGATAATTTTGATAAAATATTCATTTTAAAAAATTTGTCATAAAAAAAAACGTACTTGATTCTATTAAATCAAATACGCCAATTAAATAAAAAAGTAATATATAAAAATTATTTTAACGATGTAAAAGTCTATTTTTTATCGGTTGATAAAGAATTACAAAAATCGCAGCGATAATTCCCACAACAAACAATGTTCGGAAAATCTCTATATTACTAACCAACAAAGCTTGGTTATACAATTTTGCTTTTAAAGCTGCGGCAGTAATACTTTCTGCTTCGTTTGGAAGATGACTCGCAATATTTTTATTGAACAAACTATTCCATTGTTGTTGGAAAATCGGACTCGTTTTGTCTAAATTTTTGGTCATCAAAAATTGATGTTTAGTCGTCAAGTATAAAATTGCATTTTGCATCAGCGAAAAACCAATTGTTGTCGTCCAAAAACGAATCGCCGTACCTGCTTGCGCCGCACTACCAGTAATAGAAGGATGTACAGAACCTGTAATATACAACACTAATGGCGTAAAAATAACACCTTGCGCAATTCCTTCTAATATCAGCGTTGGCGCTACTGCCTCGACTTTTGTATCTGGATAAAACAAGTAACTAAACCACAACATGCTCATGGCTAAAAGTACAAATCCAAGAAAAAATATTTTTCTAAAATCAACTTTATTTTTAACCATGAAAAATGAAAATACAATACCAATGATGGAACCTGCTACATTAAAATATTGAATCTGCAACACATATTCCCATTGCCATTTCCAAACTGTTGACATGACTTGGTAAATATTGCTCATCCCAGCACGCAAAGTATAGAAAACAAAAAACATTAATATTCCTAAAATGACACGTTCTGATCTGAAAATCTCAAAATGAAACAAAGGTCGTTTGGCTGTTTTTTGATGCAATAAAAATAAGCCACTAAAAACGAGTGTTGATGCAAATGCTGTGATAATAATTGGCGATTCGAACCAATAATATTTTTTCCCATAAATCAAGAAAAACGCGCCAGAAATTAGGGAAATAATCATCAAGAAAATTCCTCCTAAATTTAATTGATACAATGGTTTTTTAGGAAACATTCTGTTGTGATTAAAGAAAAATACATAAATAATTAATGCTACAACATGAAAACTCATAATCGTATACACCATCATATTGTGGTTATAATTCTCAATCGCAAACTTCACGATAGAAGTCGTAAATTTATCACCTGTTAACATTACGCCATACAAAAACGAATAAGCAATCAATTTTGAATGTTCACTTTTAATATTCGACATAATGATTGGCAACAAAATACAACCTTCGAAAAGCGATAAAGGTCCTTGAATAAAACGCAGAATCAAAATCAATTCTGTATTTGTCGTTAATGTCATTCCAAACAATACCAAAATGTTAAGCATGGTCATTGTTAGCAAATAACTTCTGATATTGAAAAAGTGAAAAAATCGAACGTGAATAAATAAGCCACAAACAATAGTGGCATACGCCATCGAAAAAAGGAACTGCAAATCGTCGACCTCCAAATCCAAAAATGATGCTGTAAACGTACTATTCATGTTGAATATAGTCAAAATCATCAAGTGTGGAAATAGCGCAAGGATAAAAATTGGCACAACCAATTTTTGCGGAACCCATTTATTAAATATTGAATTTTGTTGTGACATTTATTTAATTTACTTTTTCTGCGGAAACATTTACATTCATTCCGGTACGTAATTTTTCGTTGTTTTTAGACTCTTTCAGAATTATTTTTACAGGAAAACGTTGTTCAATTTTCACGAAGTTTCCTGTAGCATTATCAGGTTTAATCAAAGCAAACTCAGACCCAGAAGCTGGCGAAAGTGATTCAATTTTTCCTTCAAACTCAATGTATTTGTAGGCATCAGCTTTTATAATAACTGGTTGATCCAAATCGATTTCTCCAATTTGCGTTTCTTTAAAATTTGCAACAATCCATTTCTCTTTCGAAACTACTTGCACCAAGGCCTGCCCTTCTTTTATTAACTGACCTTCTTGTATATTTTTTGTTCCAACCCAACCATCGTAAGGTGCTACAACATAGGTATATGAGAGAATAAGTTTAGCATCGTTCAATTGGGCTTTTCGTTGTAAAATTTGAGTTTTTGCAGGCGCAACTTTTGTTTGTTCTGCAGACGCACTAACATTCACGGCATTACGTTGTTGTTCCAAAGCACTCAAACTTGCTTTTGCTTGTTTATATTTCGCTTCAACTTCTTCAAACTGTTGCACGGTTGCAGCATCTTCTTGCACTAAATTTTTGAAACGATTATAATCTTTTTCAGTTCTCCAAACCTCTATTTTAGCAGCTTCTATATTTGCATTAACAATATTAACATCACTTGATTTTGTATCTACCGCTTTTTCATATGTTAAAACAGATTGCGAAGTCGATTCTAAATTTGCTTCTGCAATATCAATCTGGTTCTGAAATTCTCTATTGTCAATCACAACAAGCGTATCACCTTTGTGTACAAATTGATTTTCTTCGAAATTTACTTTTTTGATAAAACCAGAAACTTTACTCGAAACTGGCGTAATATATTGTCGCACTTGCGCGTCATTTGTATTGACATGTGAACTCGAAAAGAAATAAAACCAAGCTACTGCAGTGATTCCTATGATAANNACAGAAAGCGTTCTATTCATTCGTTTTTCTCCTTTTGTCTGTTGTTTTCCCATTTTTATAAGTTTCCTAAAATGTATTGTAATTGATAGTATTTTAATTGTTTGTTAATTTGCAATGAAATCAAATTCGATTGAGCTTCTAAATAAGCGTTATCCGCATCGATAAGTTCTGTAATCAAACTCAATTTGTTGACATATTTTGTTCTAACAATTCGATAATTTTCTTTGGCTTGACCAATTGCATCTTCCGCAATTTTTATTTTATCGATCGATTCTTCTAATCGTTTATTCGCTGCAAAAACATCATGTCGAATTTGTTCTTCTTTCTCTTCTATTTCTAATTTTGCAATTGAAATGTTACGATCTGCGATTTGCATTTTTTGTTTATTCTTGAAAAAATTACTCAACGGAATCGAAACATTTACACCAACAGAACCAAATCTGTACAAATATTCTTCTGGTGGAAAAAACATAAAGTTTGGATAATTATATCCATATTCCGCTCCAGCAGTTATTTTTGGTAATGTATTAGCTTTGGTAATTTTCTTATCAATTTCTTTCAAATTCAAATCATCTTTCGCAATTTTCAAGCTTTCACTTTGATCTATTGCTTCCAAAATCATTTCATCAACCAAACCCAAATGCTCTTCATTTGTAAACAAATCATTGGTGTCAATATGCATTTCTTGATTTTCTGGTAAGGCTAAAATTGTTTTGATTTGATGTTCAATAATCGAAATTTCATTCGCCAATTCTGTAAAAGACATTTTATGATTTGACAATTGCAATTCTGTTCTCAAGACTTCGTTGTAGGTTACCAAACCATTTTTTTTCAAGGATTCTGTTTGTTTTATCACAACCGAATCTTCTCTCATTTTATCCAAAATCAACTTTTGTTGCTCTTGTAAATGCAACGCTTGTAAATAAGCTGTGATAATTTGCATTCTCAATTCTCGCTCATCTTTTCGAACTTGCAGTTTCGAAATATTAGTTTCTATTTCAGATTTTTTCTCATCATTTTTTAATTTACCACCTAAATAAATTGGAATTTCTGCCGAAAGTGTAAAATCGTATTTCACTCGAGGAACAGCATATTTTGTAGAAGGTTTTAGAAAACCGTCTTCATATTGGCGTAAATTACTCAAAACATGAAAACCAGTATGAAAGTCTACATCTGGCAATTTCTCATTTTTAAGATCTTTCTCTTTTAATTCAGCAATATTAGTTTTTAAAGCGCTAATTTGTAATTTTTTATTATTTTGAAGTCCAATTTCAATTGCTTTGCTTAATTTCAGTTGGTTATAGTCTATTTCATTTTGAGCATAACTCAACCCACTCAGCATTAACAACAATGTAAGCAACTGATATTTAACGAATTTAAATATCATTTTGTATTATTTATAAGTCTGTTATTGATTTTTAGTGATGCAAAGTTACATTCAAAACACCTTTACCCTCTTGATAAAAAAAGAAAATAATTTGCTCATTTACGCCAAAATAAAGTAATTTGCAAAAGCAAAAATATTTCACTTTATAAAAGTATAAAACAATGTTGTTTGATCAGTTTTTTTTTAACGAAGTTGACAAATCTAAAGTCCATTTTTACATACAACATGCACATTTAGATACGATAGGAACGCGCGTACATGAACACAAAAAAGCACAATTATTATATGCAGAAGGCGGAATTGTACATGTTTTTGTAAACGACAAACATTGGTATTTGCCTGCGCGTTGTTTTATGTGGATTCCTGCAAATACGCCACATTCTATCTTAACGAATAGTAAAACAGGCGATTTGTATAACTTTTATTTCAAGACCGAAAAAGAAGAAAACGATTTTTATTCGATTACAAATATTTATTACACGAATGAGTTGTTAAGGGAAATGATTTTGTACACCAAAAATTGGAGTGGATCAATTTCGGAAAAAGATCCTGCAAAATATGATTTTGTAAAAGCCATACGATCTATTCTACCCGAAATGGAATCGAACAAATTACCTGCTTTTATTCAGCATCCATTTCCAAAAGATCAGAAACTGATCGATATTGCTCGATTTCTGATGAAAAATATCGAGAAAAACTATACAATAGATGAAGTTGCGCAACAATTTGGTTTGAGCACGCGAACATTATCTCGAAAATTCAAAGATAATATGGGAATTAATTATGTTCGATTTTTACGCGCATTACGTATCACAAAATCATTGGAATTGATTGCTGAAAATAAATACAATATGTACGAAATCGCAATGTTAGTTGGTTATAATTCGTTGTCATCTTTCAGTAATATTTTTCAGAAAGTATCAGGAATTCGACCAACAGAATATACGCAATTATTACACACAAAAAAACAATAACTTAAAATAAAAACTATGATTATTAAAGCTTTTGCCGGAAGTAACAGCTCTACTTCTATCAATAAACAACTCGTAACTTATGCTTCTTCTTTATTAAACAAAGATCAAATTGAGATTTTAGATTTAGATGACTTTGATATCCCTACTTTTGATATTGATATAGAAAAAGAGCAAGGTTTTTCTGATGAAGTAAAACGATTTTATCAAAAACTTGTTGATTCTGATATTTTGCTTATTTCATTAGCAGAACATAATGCTTGCATTACAGCAGTTTTTAAAAGCTATATGGATTGGTGCTCAAGAATTAATTATAAATTTCTGGAAGGAAAAAAGGTCTTCGTTATGAGTACATCTCCTGGTGGTTATGGAGCAAAAAACTCTTTAGAAATAGGTTCTAAATTAATTACAAAATTAGGAGGTGACATTTTAGTCGATTTCTCTTTGCCTAAATTCAACGAAAATTTTGCAGAAGGTAAAATCACTAATGAAGAGTTAAACAGAGAATTGATTCTTAAAATTGATGAATTTAGAAAAAAAATATAAGTTTTTATCTTTTCCTAACATAGGTCAATAAAATTTATGGTTGCTTGCAATAACTTTGCTTCATCAAAAATGAAAATACTCAAGTAAGAATATGAAAATTTTAGCTTTCGCTGGTAGTAACAGCAAAAAATCAATCAATAAAGAATTATTAAATTATACTTTAAATCAAATCGAAAATGCAGAAATCGATTTAGTTGACATCAATGATTTCGAGATGCCTATCTATTCTATTGACCGTCAATTAGAAAATGGATTTCCACAAGAAGCGCAGGATTTTTACAATAAAATCAAAGATGCAGAAGGTGTTGTAATTTCTTTGGCAGAACATAATGGAAACTTTTCTGTTGCATTAAAAAATATTTTGGATTGGGTTTCTCGTATCGAAATGCCATATTTGAAAGATAAAAAATTGTTGTTATTAAGTACATCTCCAGGTGCTTATGGTGGAGGAAATGTAATGGAAGTTGCAACAAAATATTTTGGAATGTTTGCAAGCGGAGAAATTGTAGCAAGCACAACTTTCCCATCTTTCAACGATAATTTCCAAAATAACGAAATTGTAAATGAAGAATTAAAAAATAAAGTATTAGCGCAAGTTAGTATCTTTCAAGAAGCTTTAACTATTGTTGAAGCTTAATTGAAAATGTATGTATTAAAAAAAGGTCTTTCGTTCGAAAGACCTTTTTTTTGTTATCAATTTAATTTACATTTATCTCGTAAGTGATATCAATTCCTCCATTTGCAAGCATATCATGTACACTACAATACTTCTTAACCGCTAATTCAGCAGCCTTATTTGCTTTATCTAAATCAATATTTCCTTTTAAGAAAAATTTGATATGAATATTTGTAAAAATATTTGGAATTTCATCTCGACGCTGACCTTCAACCTCAACTTTAATATCTTCAATTTCTTGGCGTTGTTTCTTCAAAATTTCATTCAAATCAAAAACACTACAACTTCCCAAAGCAATCAAAACCAACTCCATTGGGCGAACTCCTTTTCCTTCTCCTCCAATCGATTCAGGTCCATCAATATTTACTTTTACCGAAGAACTTGACGCAGTCGCTTCATAGTGAGAAGCCTGATTTACTCTATTTAATTCAATTTTCATCTTATTTCTTTTAAAGTATAAAAATAATCATTCTCTAAAGATTTATTCTAATATTTGATTGAATAATGATTTTCTGAATAAATTTAGCTAAATTTAAATTCAATTATAGAAATTTTTGAAGTAGATCGAAGCACAAAATAGCAACAAAGGCTGTCTCACGACAGCCTTTATATTTTTTAATCACTTTATAATTTAAACAGTATGATATTTAAAACTTTGTTCGTTTTTAATTGTTTTCACTGATTCGTAAATCAACTCGATGACATTTTTTACATCAGCTTGATGAACCATTTCTACAGTTGTGTGCATATAACGCAAAGGCAACGAAATTAAAGCTGAAGGTACACCACCATTACTATATGCAAAAGCGTCTGTATCCGTTCCTGTTACACGAGAACTTGCAGCACGCTGAAAAGGAATATTGTTTTTCTCAGCTGCATCAATAATTAATTCGCGTACATTATTTTGCACAGCAGGCGCATAATAAACAACTGGGCCATCACCACATTTTTGCTCACCTTCTTTCGATTTTGTAATCATTGGTGTCGTTGTATCATGTGTAACATCAGTAATAATCGCAACATTTGGTTTGATTGTTTGCGTAATCATTTCCGCGCCACGCAACCCTACTTCTTCCTGAACCGCATTTACAACGTATAAACCAAAATCTAATTGATCTTTATTTTCTGCCAATTTACGCGCAACCTCAGCAATCATAAACCCTCCCATTCTATTGTCTATTGCACGACAAACAAAATAACGATCGTTCAATGTAAAAAATTCATCAGGATAAGTAATCACACAACCAACGTGAATTCCAAGTTCAAGAACTTCTTCTTTCGATGTACAACCTGTATCAATCCAAATTTTATCTGGAGTTGGCGCTTCATCTTTTCCTGCTTGACGCAAATGAATTGCTGGCCAACCAAAAACTCCTTTTACAATTCCTTTTTTGGTATGAATATTAACCACTTTAGAAGGTGCTATCATATGATCTGATCCTCCATTACGAATCACATAAATCAATCCATCATCAGAAATATAATTCACAAACCAAGAAATCTCATCAGCATGGGCTTCAATCACAACTTTATACTTCGCTTCAGGATTTATTATACCATAAGCAGAACCGTAATTATCTGTTTTTACTTCATCTACATATGGTTTGATATAATCCATCCAAACTTTTTGTCCTTCACTTTCAAAACCTGTAGGTGAAGCTGTATTTAAATATTTTGTCAAAAAATCCAAAGATTGTTGATCAAACAAATTATTTGTACTCATTTTAGTTTATTTATCTAACAAATGTACTAATTTTAGGAACAATTTTTGAACTAATTCTGATATGAAATTTTATATCTATCATATAACTTTACTACTTACTTTTGTTGGATTATCTAATGTTAATGCTCAAATTTTTGGGTTATATTTAGGTGGAAAAAATCCTGCACAAGAAATTAAAAATGATTCAATTAATTTAGATGAATTTGCGTTTAATCCTTTAGACACAATACATCTTAATGAAATGAATAGTTATTCGGTTCATTTAAAAACTGATTTAGAAAAAAAATATTATTTATGGCTAAGAAAGCGTGTTCGCGATGTTTGGCCGTATGTAAGAACTGCTGTTAGAGAATATAATTATGTATCAGACACCATTCAAACAATGGATAAAAGACGAGACAAAAAACGTTTTATTAAATCTCGCCAAAAGGATTTGGCTGATCAATTTGAGAATCAATTAAAAAATATGTCAAGTTCTCGTGGACAAATTCTTACTAAATTAATCTATAAAGAAACAAATAAAACAACATACGATATTATAAAAGAATTACGTGGCGGATTGAATGCTTTTCTTTATCAAGCAGCAAGTGGCGCGTTTAATATTGATCTAAAACAAACTTATGATCCGAAGCGAACACGAGAAGATTTGTATATTGCGGTTATTCTTCAACGAGATTTTGCAGACGGAACGTTAAAACCTGTCGACGAAGATTAATTTATCTTTCATACTACCAATTATAATAATATTCTGATTTTTTATTATATTTGATTTAATAAAGGGAAAAACGTGGGAAACAATATAAAAAGAATTGGTGTATTAACCTCTGGAGGTGATGCGCCTGGAATGAATGCGGCCTTACGTGCCGTTGTAAGAGCATGTAAGTACTACGATATCAAATCAGTAGGGATTCGTCAAGGTTACGAAGGTTTGATTAACAATGATATGATTGAACTTGGACCTCGTTCAGTGAAAAATATTATCAATCAAGGTGGTACAATTCTTAAAACTGCTCGTTCTTTAGAATTCAAAACTACAGAAGGTCGTCAAAAAGCATACAATCATCTAAAACAAAATAACATTGATGCTTTAGTTGTAATTGGTGGAGATGGTTCTTTTACTGGAGCAAATATCTTTCATCAAGAGTTTGGTGTTCCATTTATTGGAATTCCAGGAACAATTGACAATGATATTTTCGGAACAGATTTTACAATTGGGTACGATACAGCTTTGAATACTGTAATTGATGCAATTGATAAATTAAGAGATACTGCTACATCACATGATCGTGTATTTTTTGTGGAAGTAATGGGACGCGATGCAGGTTTTATTGCTTTAAATAGTGGAATTGCTTCAGGTGCACAAGATATTTTGATTCCAGAACAACGTGATAGTGTCGAAGAATTATGTTCTTCTTTAGAACGTTCAGAAAAATCTGGAAAAAAATCAAGCATCGTTGTAGTTGCAGAGGGTGAAAAATTAGGTGGAGTTTTTGAATTAGCAAAACAAGTACAAAATCGTCATCCAGAATATGATATTCGTGTAACAGTTTTAGGACACATACAGCGTGGTGGTTCTCCATCTTGTCACGATCGTGTTTTAGCAAGTCGTTTAGGAATTGCTGCTGTCGAAGGTTTACTAGAAGGTAAAACAAATCTTATGGCTGGTATTCGCTCTAATAAAGTTGTATTTACAGCGATAGATGAAGCCATCAAAAAACACAATGAGATTGACGAAGAGTTAATCAAAGTAGCTAATATTTTAGCGATTTAAACATTTAATATAAAGGGAAATTATATATACTATGTCAAAAATTAAAATTGGAATCAACGGATTCGGAAGAATTGGTAGCCTTGTTTTCGGGGTTGCTATTGAGAGAAACGATATTGAAATCGTAGGTATTAACGATTTAGTAGACGTTGATTATTTAGCTTATATGCTAAAGTATGATTCAGTTCACGGAAAATTTAACGGAGAAGTTAAAGTAGAAAACGGAAACTTAATTGTTAATGGACAAACAATTCGCGTTACAGCTGAAAGAGACCCAGCGAACTTGAAATGGGACGAAGTTGGAGCTGATATCGTAATCGAAGCAACAGGTTTATTCTTAACAAAAGAAACTGCAGGAAAACACATTGAAGCTGGAGCAAAAAAAGTTGTTTTAACAGGTCCTTCTAAAGATGATACCCCTATGTTTGTAATGGGTGTTAACCACGAATCTGTAACAGCAGAAGACACAATCGTTTCTAATGCTTCTTGTACAACAAACTGTTTAGCACCATTAGCAAAAGTAATTCACGAAAATTTCGGAATTGTGGAAGCTTTAATGACAACAGTTCACGCAACTACTGCAACTCAGAAAACAGTTGACGGACCATCAATGAAAGATTGGAGAGGTGGACGTAGTGCAATGGTAAACATCATTCCTTCATCTACTGGAGCTGCGAAAGCAGTTGGAAAAGTAATTCCAGAATTGAACGGAAAATTAACAGGAATGTCTTTCCGTGTACCAACTGTTGATGTCTCTGTAGTTGATTTAACAGTTAAATTAGCAAAAGAAACAAACTACGACGAAATCAAAAAAGTAATGTGCGAAGCTGCTGAAGGAGATTTGAAAGGAATTGTAGGATACACAGAAGATGCTGTTGTTTCTCAAGATTTCGTAGGTGATACAAGAACATCTATTTTCGATGCAGAAGCTGGTATCATGCTAAACCCTACTTTCGTTAAGTTAGTTGCTTGGTATGACAACGAAATTGGTTACTCTAACAAAGTAGTTGATTTAGTTCAGCACATCGCAAAGATTTAATTCTTAATTAATAATTAACAAAAAGGCTGTTCTCAATAAATGAATGGCCTTTTTTGGTTTAGACTTCTAAAATTTTAAGAAAATTTTATTCTTTTTTAAGACTTTTTATGACACTGTACCAAAAACTGTGTAAGTATAAAATTCTGCTTGGGTTAAAATCGAGCAGAATTTTTTTTATACATTTAATATTTACATATTTATGGAAACAAAAGACCTATTTCCGGATGATTTTTTCAAACAGTTTAAAACTGGCGATGAACTCCAAAACTTTCTCAAAGACTTACAAAAGCGAGGGATTGAAAAAATGTTAGAAGGTGAGTTAGATGCTCACCTGGATTACGACAAGTATGATTTACGCAAGCAAGAAAATGCGCGTAATGGTTATTCTAGCAAAAAGATAAAAACGAGTTATGGCGAAGAAGAAATAAAGGTCCCTAGAGATCGTGATGCTAGTTTTAATCCGATGCTTATCCCTAAACGAAAAAGCATGGTAGAAGGCTTAGAAAACGTTATTGTATCGCTTTACGCCAAGGGAATGTCCGTTTCTGATATTGAAGAACAGATCAGAGAGGTCTACAATTTTGACGTTTCTCAATCCACGATTTCTCGTATAACAGATGCTATCACCTCTGACATTATAGCTTGGCAAAATCGTCCATTAGAACCTGTTTATTTAATCGTTTGGATGGACGGAATTGTTTTTAAGGTTAGAGAAGGTTCCAAAGTAATTAATAAAACCATTTATATCGCAGTAGGCTTAAAACGCGATGGACGCAAAGAAGTTTTAGGATTATGGTTAGGTAAAAATGAGTCATCATCCTTTTGGATGAGTGTTTTAACCGATATGAAGGCTAGAGGAACTGAAGATATCTTGATTACAGCAACCGATAACTTAAATGGTTTTACCGATACCATACGTACCGTTTTTCCTGAATCTAAAACACAAATATGTGTAGTACATCAGATTCGAAATGCTTGTAAATACGTTGTTTGGAAAGATAAGAAACAGTTTACTGCTGATATGAAAGAAATCTACAACGCGCCAACTAAACAGGCTGCTGAAGCTGCTTTAAATGATTTTGCTTCTAAGTGGGAACATAAATATTCTTATGCCATCCAAAGCTGGAAAAACAACTGGGAAGACCTTACGGTTTTCTTTGAATTCCCCGTAGATATTAGGAAAATCATATACACCACCAATCTAATTGAGAATTTAAACGGTAAAATAAGGAAGTACACTAAAAATAAATTATCCTTCCCTACAGATGAAGCTGTTATGAAATCCGTATATTTGGCTGTGAGAGAAGCAACTAAAAAATGGTCTATGCCAGTAAGAAACTGGGGAGTTATTATTGATCAATTTTTAATCCTATATCAAGAAAGGGTTAGACTCTAAAAAGTAGAACCTAACCCAAGCTTAATTTTTGAACTTACACACTTTAAGAGACAGTCCT